>DATEAV010000328.1:0-6160 GCA_035288185.1 Anaerolineales bacterium
TCCCCAGTCCACGCCCGAGCAAGGCTCCGATGGTCAGAGTCCGGCCTCCCTGCGCGGTGACGAACATGTCGCCCACGCCTGGGAGCCCCGGCACGAGCGCCGGATCGCCGCCGAGCAGTCCGACCAGCCTCGCCATCTCCCACGCGGCCTCGGCGAAAAGGGCGGCCGCCAGATTGAACATGCACGCCCCGGCCTCATCGGGGCCGCCGACGGCCTCCAGCATCCCCGTGGCCAGGCCGATCCCCAAGACGTAGGCGTTCTTGAGCGCCGCGCAAGCCTCGACGCCGGCAAGATCGGTGGAAGTCCAGATGTGATAGTAGTCGGTGTGGAGCATCCCGGCCAGACGTTCGAGCAGCGCGGCATCGCGCCCGGCGAAGACGACACACGTCTGCCGCCGGCCTGCGAGCTCGCCAGCGATGCACGGGCCTCCCACAGCTGCCAGCGGGACACGGCCGCGCGCTCGCGCGGGCAGCAACGAATCAAAGTGGTCGGGCAGAATCTGAAGCGACCCTCCAGAATCGTGCGCGAGGCCCTTGGTGATCGCCAATAGGGGAATGTGGCCATCGAGCCGCGGCCCGAGCGTCTCCGCCGCCCAGGCCACGCCGGCCGAGCTCACACCCTGGACGATCAAATCCACGCCGTCGAGGCCCCGCTCCAACTCGGCGATCGAGAAAGGGCTGACTCCCCCAGGAAGCCGACGCTTCAGCTTGGGATGCCAGCCCGAGCTCTTGCACGAGGCAATGATTTCCTCGTCCAGATGGGTCCCCACCAGCCTCACCTCGTGGCCGCGGTCTGCGAGCGGCCACGCCATCGCCGACCCCATGTATCCCGCGCCGACGATTGCCACCGCGCTCACGCACACCTCCCGGACGACGATGTAGGGGCCTCGGGAGCCTCAATCCTCAATTCCGTTCCTGGCGATGATTTCGCCGTACCAGTGGGCGCTCCGTTTGGGGATGCGGGCTAGAGTGGAGTAGTCGACGCGCACGATTCCAAACCGAGGCCCATACCCATTGGCCCACTCGAAGTTGTCCAACAGGCTCCAGACGTAGTAGCCGCGCAGATCCACTCCCGCCTGGAGCGCTTCATGGGCGGCCTTGAAGTGCGCCGCCAGAAAGCGGATCCTCCCGGGGTCGTCCACGAAGCCGTTCGCATCAGGAATGTCCATGAACACACACCTGCTCTCGGTGATGTAGAGCGGGAGCCCTCCGCACACTTCCCTTAGGCCCAGCAGCAGCGACTTCAGGCCGTCGGGGTGGACGCCCCACCCCATCTCGGTCCGGCCCCAGCCCGGATCTTCCACCTGGGAAATGGCGGCCTTCAGATGTCCAGCGTGGGGATGGAAGGAGACGGATTGTGTGAAGTAGTAGTTGACGCCCAGGAAATCGATGGGCTGCCGGATTTCATCGAGATCGCCGGGCCTCACGTTCGGAGCGTGGAGGCCGATCCACTCGATCAGCCCCTCCGGATACCGAGGTTTGTCAGGCCGGTGCGATTTACGGCCCCGGCAACACCCAGCAAGCGTGCGCTGGGAATGAGACGGTCACTTCGTCGCCGACTCGCGGCAACGTGTGGCCTCGCTCGTTGAGCACGTCGAGCGTGATGATCGCCTCTCCAATGCGGACCAGAATGCGGATGATCGAGCCCAGGAAGGCGACATGATCGACCTTGCCTTTGAGCTGGTTCTCGTCGTCGATCACCCCCAGGTGGATCTGCTCGGGGCGGAGCATCACCGTCAGGGGGCCGTCCGCCTTCTCGATCAGTGAGCCGGTCTTCAAGCGTTGACCGTTGTGGGCCAGGAGGCCGGCGGCGGCGTCGACAACCGTGCACTGCAGCTGGTTGAGCGTTCCAACGAAGCTGGCCACGAACGGGGTGGCCGGGTAGTTGTAGATCTCGTAGGGCGCTCCCACCTGCTCCATGCGGCCGGCGTTCATGACGACGACGCGGTCGGAGATCGAGAGCGCCTCCTCCTGGTCGTGGGTGACGTAGATGGTCGTGATGCCCAGGCGCTGTTGGATGCGGCGGATCTCCGTGCGCAGCTCGACGCGGATCTTGGCATCGAGCGCCGAGAGCGGTTCATCGAGGAGCAGCACCTGCGGCTCGATCGCCAGCGCCCGGGCCAGCGCCACACGCTGCTGCTGCCCACCGGAGAGCTGATAGGGATACCGGTCGCCCAGCTGAGGCATTTGGATCAGATCGAGCATCTCCCTGACCCGCACTTCGATCTCCGGCTTGGCCTTCTTGGCGATCTTGAGGCCGAAGCCGACGTTGTCGGCGACGGTCATGTTGGGGAAGAGGGCGTACGCCTGGAAGACCATCCCCACGTTGCGCTGATTGGGGGGGTTGTGGGTGATATCCTGGCCGTTGAGGCGCACGCTGCCATTGGTGGGGATTTCAAACCCGGCCACCATGCGCAGCGTGGTGGTCTTGCCGCAGCCACTGGGCCCGAGGAAGGAGACCAGTTCCCCGCGTTCGACTTCCAGGTTGAATTCCTCGACTGCGTCCGTGGCGCCGAACGTCTTGCCGACTTTGAGGAGCTCCAGATAAGCCATTATCGCCTCGCCGGGTTAGTGGGCACCGGTCACTTGCGTCTGGCCGGGAGCGCCTCGACCCAACCACTGGATAATGCCGATAGAGGCCCAGGTGAGGCCGAAGCTGATCAGGGCCAGCGCAGCCGCCTCGTAGGCCTTCTTGTTCCCCAGATCTTCCATATACGGGGCGAATGCCGGCCAGACGAGGAGCGATGCAAAAGTGAACTCGCCCACGACAATGGCGAGGGTGAGGAAGGTTCCACTGAGAAGGGCGACGCGCAAATTGGGGAAGATCACCTGCCGGAGAATGGTGGGCCAGCCGGCCCCCAGGCTCTGGGCGGCTTCCGTCAGGGTGCGCACGTCGATCGCCCGCAGGCCGGCGTCGACGGAACGATACATGTAGGGCAGGGAAAGCACGATGTACCCGGCGACAAGCAGAACCGGCGAGCCGGTTAGCACGAGCGGGCGAGAGCCGTAGAGCCGGATGTACCCGAAGACCAGCACCACCGCCGGGATGACGAAGGGCATCAGCGTGATGAACTCGACCACCGGGCGAAGACGTCGCAAGCGGAGGTGGACCCAGTAGGCGGTGGGTACGACGAGCAGGAGGCTGATCACCATCGTAATGACCGCCCACATCAGGGAGAAACCGAAGTTGCGATAGAAATCGGGGTCGCTGAGAATGTGCTGGAAGGCCACAAACGTGTAGCGGCCTCGGACGGCCCGCATACTGAACTCCAGCGTTGCCACCAGGGGCACAAAGAAGTAGAGCATCCCCAGGGCGAGCCAGAACCAGGCCCAGGGGCTGGCCCGACGGCTGGATGGCCGCCGCAGCCGACGCGCAACCCTAGAGATGTCGGCCGTCCCAGCGATCTGCGGTAGGTCACCCCTCATCGGAGCCACCTCGCCGACCGGCGCTGCAGCAGCCCATACCCGGTCATACACAGCGCCATGATCACAATCATCCCCAGCGCCAGAGCGTTGCCCAGGCCCGGGTTGTAGAGAACGTCGCCTTTGATCTGGGCGCCGATCACGATCGGAACCAGATTGATGAAGCTTCCCGAGAAGGCGTAGGCAGTAGCGTAGGCGCCGAAAGCGTTGCCGAAGAGAAGGATGGTCGTGCCCAGCAACGAGGGCAGCAGGATCGGGAGGGCCACGTATCGCCAGAAGTGGTAGGTCCGGCCGCCGAGGTTCTCGCAAGCCTCGCGCCACTCCCGCCGTAGCCCGTCGAGCGCCGGCGCCATCACCAGGACCATGAGGGGAAACTGGAAGTACATGTAGACGATGCTCAGGCCCCAAATGGTGTAGATCGAGAACCCAAGGTCCCGCTGGGGGTTCAGCCCGGTGATGGCCTCAAAGAGCCGCGTGATCAAGCCGGCGGTCCCCATCGTGGCAATGAAGGCGAAGGCCAGAGGAACCCCGGCGAAGTTGGAGGCGACGCCGGAGAACGTCATCATGAACGTCCGCAGAGCGCGCGGCAGGCCACCCATGATCACGGCGTAAGCCAGCAGAAACCCGAATGCCGCTCCGCCTACGGCGGTGATCAGGCTGATCGAGAGGCTGGCCTGGTAGGCATTGACGAAATCCACGCCGGTGGCGGCGGTGACGATGTTGTCAAACGTGAAGTGGCCCTCCCGATCCTGGAAGCTGCGGATGAAGATCTGCAGGGAGGGCAGGAAGATGAAGAGGAGAGCAAAGAGAAAGAAGGGGCCGACCGCGAGCCAGTCGATCAGCCTGGAGCGAGGGGGACGCGCCCGAGGCGCGCCCCCCTTCTTTCCAGACGGTGCGGCGTCGACCACGGATCCTTGAACGGATAGGCGATCCACGGTCACCGGGTTCCTACTCGCCGAACACGACCCGGCGCCAGTTCTCGGTGATGTAGGTGTTGGCCTCCTGGAGCTGAGGCACGGTCAGGAAGATCGCGTTGGCGTAGGCCTCCGCCGGCGGCAGTGCGGCGGCGAGCTCCTCGGGGATGACGCCGCGCGCCGCCATGTCGTTGAAGCGGATGGGGTGGGCATAGCCCTTGAGGTAGAGCAGCTGGCCCTCATCCGACATCACGAACTCCCACCACAGACGGGCGGCATACGGATGCGGCGCGAAGGCGCTGATGCCGCCGGCATACGGGCCGGTGATCACGCCGGTCTGTGGGACGACGATTCCGATTTCGGGGTTGCCGGCCAGCGTGTCGCGGTTGGCCAGTGCCAGATAGTCCCACTCCACTGTGAGAGGCGTCTCGCCCTGTGCGATCTTGCCCACATCGGCGATGACGGGCACGAAGTTGCCGGCCGCGTTCATCTCGGCCCAGAACTCCAGCCCGGCTTGAGCCGCGCCTTCGAACGCCCCGCTGGTGCGCGAGAGCCCTGCGCCCAAGACCGTCTGCACGGCCTCGTTGGACTGGAGCACGTCGCCGGCCATGGCCACCATGCCTCGGTATTCTGGCCTGAGTAGATCTTCCCAGTCCACAGGCAGCGTCTCGACGATGTCCATATTGCATTCGAAGACCAGCGCGCCGTAGTACTCGGCCCACCAGTAGCCATCCGGATCTTTCATGGGGATGCTATCCCAGGTGGCCACTTTGTAGGCAGCAACCAGGCCGTCTTCCATGGCCGTCACCGTGCGGCCGATGCCGATATCGATCACGTCCGGCGCCTGGGGGCCGGGGTTGTCGCGATTGGCGCGGATGGCCTCCAGCTCCTCGGCCGAGCCGGCGTTCGGGTCGAGCTCGTTGATCGTCAGGCTATAGCGAGTCTTGAAAGTCTCGATGATCTCGCCGTAGTTCGCCCAGTCGTGCGGCAGGGCGATGGTGGTCAGCTGGCCCTCGGCGGTGGCACATTCGGTCAGCGTGTCGAGGGCGATGGTGTCGGCGCTGGTGATCGGGTCGCAGGTCGCCGCACCGCCGCCGCAGGCCGCCAACAGGGCGCTCCCACCGGCTGCAGCGCTGAACTTGAGGAAATCACGACGGGTGAGCCTTCGATTGGGCATGGATCCTTTTTCTCCTCCCCTTCCGAGGGGTTGGTGGGCTCCCGGGAGACGAGCCCTCCCGGCTGCCCCTCGCCCTCATGCGCGCTCGGCACGAGGCGCGAGACCTAGCGGTTGGCGTAAAGGCGGTGACTGGCGTCCGGGAATCGGGCCTGCTTCGCACCTCCTTGCGTCGCCCTGCTCGAGATCGGGTGGGAAGACGTGGCTTGTGTCTAAACATGCATATATAGCACCATCTCCCGGTCTGTCAATGGGGACGGACCTGGGCTGGCCGCCTCGGGAGCCCCGCCTCCCTTCGGCGCCGGGCGCTTTTCCACGCCATCCACTCGGGTTTCCTCGCCGAGCAGGCAGAAGACACCGGGCGCCTCGTGGGCGCCCGGCGTCGACGCCTCCGCGAGGCGACTCACTCGACCGGGATCTCTTTGTAGACCTTGTCGATATCGATGCCCTGTCGGCGGCGGTAGGCACTGAAGCCGAAGTAGATCGCGGCCGCCAACGCATACATGATGATCATGAACAGCATCGAAGTGCTGTTCTGCCATCCGATTCCGTACAGGAATCCAGGATCCCAGAACCAGACGACCAGGAGCCAGTCGAGGAAGGCGAAGAAGACCAGCCCCGCCCCCACGACCACCGGCAGGGCCTCGCCT
>DATEAV010000329.1:0-16525 GCA_035288185.1 Anaerolineales bacterium
ACGGCGCCAGGCGCAGCCGGACGGCCGCTTCCTCGACGCCGCGACGCTTGCCTGTCAGGACATCGATCACCTCGGACCCGTCCAGCCATCCGAGCGACTCGACCGGCACCCGCGTCGACCGCGTTCCCCCGAAGGGGTTGATGGCCACGACGGCTGCCTCGTCCCCATGCCTCCGGGCAAAAGCATAGACGCCCTGCGAATGCGGGACCGGGAGCGCATCGAAGTCGCCCCGCCGGAGCGGCGTGATCTCCCGGCGCAGGCCAGCCAGCCGGCGGACGAGCTGGCGCGTCTCCTGATCCCACCACGCCTCATCCCAGGGGAAGGCACGGCGCGAATCGGGATCCTTCCCCCCTTCCAGCCCGATCTCGTCACCGTAGTAGATGGCCGGCGCGCCGGGAAAGCAGAACTGGAAGAAGAGCATCAGGCGCACTTTGCGTAGATCCCCGGAACAGAGGCGGCGCACCCTCTCCGTGTCATGTGACCCCAGAGGCACATAGTGGGATCGCATCTGCTCTTGTGTGTAGATCTCAAAGAGGCGGTCGATCTCCTTGGAGAAGCCCCGCAGATCGAGGCGAGCGGTGGCGATGAGGCCGAGGAGCGCCTCCCGCAGCGGGTAGTTCATCAGCCCGTCGAAGTGGCCCGGGCTCACCCAACGAGGATCCGCCTCCCAGATTTCTCCCACCAGGTAGGCATTCGGATTGGCGCTTTTCACCGTCTCACGGAATTCCGCCCAGAAGGAATCATCGTTGATCTCGTTGGGAACATCGAGGCGCCAGCCGTCCAACCCTTGCCTCACCCAGTGGCGTGCCACGCCAAGCAGGTAGCGCCGTACGGCGGGGTTGCCAGTGTTGAACTTGGGGAGGCTCTTGAAGTTCCACCAGGCCAGGTAGTTGCGGGCCTCCCCCGGCCCGTAGGCATCCAGAGGAAACCGCAAGACATGAAACCAATCCCGGTAGGGAGAGTGCGCTTCGTTCTCGAGCAAGTCGTTGAAGGCGAAGAAGCCTCGCCCGCAGTGATTGAAGACGCCGTCGAGGATGACGTGCACGCCGTTGCGGTGGGCAAGATCGAGCAGCGCCTGCAGGCCTGCCTCGGTGCCGAGCTTGGAGTCGATCCGATAGTAGTCGGTGGTGTTGTAGCGGTGGCTGGAGGTGGCCTGAAAGAGCGGCGTGAAGTAGAGCGCGTTGACCCCAAGATCCAGGAGATAGTCGAAACGGTCGATCACCCCTTTCAAGTCGCCGCCCTGGAATCCGTGGACGGCGGGCGGCGATCCCCATGGCTGCACGTTCGGAGGATCGTTGGAGGGGTCGCCATTGGCGAAGCGGTCGGGGAAAATCTGGTAGAAGACGGCGTCTGGCACCCAGTCGGGGAAGGTCATGCGATCTCCTCGCATACGTCATCATGTGGGGCGCCGGTCCGTCCAAGCTTCACACGGAGCACTGGCCGCCAGCCATCTGATCGCCGTTCACCATCGCCGGGCGGGCCGCCCGCCACGCATCTCGACCCATGCTCATCGTGCGGGCCGCCGTCCGCGGCCGCCTCTCGATGACTCACGCGGAGCGACGCCCGCGACCATGTAATCTCCTCGCACGCGCAATCGTGCTTGCCACCGGCCACGCACCTCGACCCACACTCATCGTGGGGCCGCCGGCCTGGCGATCTCCATACACATGCAACGTGCGGGCCGCCGTCCGCGGCGGCCCGTCCACGTCTCACGCGGAACGCCGCCCCGGGCCAGGCGATCTCCATACACCCACATCGTTCGGTCTGCCGTCCGCGGCGGCCCGTGCATGGCTCGCATGGGATCTCTCTCCGAGGGCCAGGCCCACGCCGGGGACGGCGTGAGCCACAGATTGAGACCCGTGACATCCGCGTTCTCCTTGATGGGAGGGAAGCCGTTCTCGCCAGCTAGGGCGCCTCGGCCAGAAGACGGCGAACTTCGAGCAGGGCCCGGCGGATGGCGAAATCGGGCGTCGTCCCCTGGCGGAGAACGGCGAAGATCGCTCGCTCCAGGGGCTCCGCGGCGAGGGCGGCATGGGGGGAGATGGGATAGGGCACTCCCTGGAGCACGGCGGCCATGGCTTGGGCCATCCGCGGATCGGAGAGCCAGATTCCGAGCGCCGTGGGGAGATGGGCGGCCCCGTGCGGCGCCGCCAGGATGCCTTGTACCTCCGATGAAAGAAGGTAGCGCATGAACTCCCACGACGCCTCCCGATCTTGTGCGGAAAGGCCCGCGGCCAGGTAGACATTCTCGGTCCGCACATATCCCGCCATCCGCTCGCCGGTGAGCTCGTAGAGCGGCCACGGGTCGATCGCCAGGTTCTCCGGGCCGATGGCCAGCGCCAGCTCTTCAAGAGCCCACGTGCCTTCCATCATCCAGGCTGCCCGTCCGGCCTCGAAGAGAGCGCGGTCGGCGTCGGAGTTGAAGTTCACGGGGCCGGCGCGTGCCAGGTGAGCCATCAGCCCAATCCAGCACGTCCCCACCCGACCACCGAACCCGGGCTCGCCACTGGGAAGGAGGACTGCGCCGCCACACGTGACCAGGTTGGAGGCCGCGTAGGGCATGCCGTAGTCAAGCGCCCCCTGCGTACCCTGCGATTGTGCCAGCCGACCGTCGGGAGGAATCAGATCGTCCACTGTCTCCGCCGGCTCCGGCATTCGTGCGCGATTGACGTAGAGCACGACGCCCTGCAGCTCGAGCGGAGCCCCGAGCATCGCCCCGTCATAGGTCACTTGCTCCAGGGCCAGGGGGTGGATGCCCGCCCGCACACCGGGCGCCAGGAGCCCGGTGACGTCCTGGATCAAGCCGGCCTCCCAGAGGCCTGGACCCCAGATGTCGGGACCGACAAGGAGCGATGGGCCCATGCCGTCCGCAGCGGCAACCTCGAAGCGAGGGAGCAGGTCCACCGCCTCGAAGTAGGTGACCTGGAAGGTCACATCCGGATGCACGTCCTGAAACGAGTCGATAAGCCCCCTTAGCGCCTCGATTTCCCTCGCCTCCCAGCTAAGCCACAGCGTGACGGTTCCCGCCAGCGGCGAACGCGTCGGTGTGGGCGTCAGGGGGATGGGGGTGGCGCTGGGAACCGCTGTGGGGGACGGGGTCTGAGTCAGAGCGGAGCCGACCTCATCCGGCCCGGCGCCGCACGCAGACAGTGCGCTCAGAAGGAAAAGCGCGAGCAGCACAGCCGCCGTCGGCGCCCTGCCCGGCCTCTGGAAGAGCCAAGCGCGCTTCGTAACGCGACGCGTGGCTTCTTGTGGCGTAGGGTCCAACGTCACAAGGCGCTAGTGTACCACGGGCCCCCCTCTGCCCGCCGGGCGCCCGAGCCATGGCAGGCATTCTCGAGAGGAACGCATCGCCAGCGATGCTTACCAGTGAACGCGAGTTTGCAGGAGGATGGTGGAACGCCGGCGCAGGCTCGATTGACGGTCCCGGGATTCGGGCTTATAATGATCTTGTATTGGTTGCATGTGCAACAGTTGCGTCAGCAACCGTGCAAACAGGCCCGTGGCCCAGCGCCTCCCCTCCTCGTCCGCAAGTCTCCGTGGTTTCCGCAGGCCGTACAGGCTCTTTCATGATATCTATGTGCTTCTGGATGACGGCGACCGTCAGACGCTGAGTGAATACGGACTGAATCCTTCGCAGTATGGCCTGCTCACCATGCTGCGTCCCGGACAGGGCGAGCGGCTGACGCTTCTAAGCCAGCGCCTGCTCCTTTCCAAGAGCACGATTACACGAGCGGTGGACCAGTTGGAACGGACGGGAATCGTTCGACGGGTTCCCGACAGCGACGATCGGCGTGCGCAGCGCGTGGTTCTCACCCGGGTCGGCCTCGAGATCCGCGATCGCATCACCGCCGGCCACACCCTCTCGCTCCGCCGCCGTCTTTCGGTGCTGTCGGCCGCCGAGCGCGAGAAGCTCGGCGCGATCCTGGACAAGCTCCGCCAGGGCCTCATCGCCGACTTGAGTCGGAAGGGGAACGGAAAGGCCTAGGCCCGCACGGGTCCTGCCGCAATACGCCTGCAACACTCAAGCCCTTCCTCCACCCAACCAACGGCTTGACGAGGACAACAAGTAGGAGGTGCCGAGAACCGAAAGACCCTTTTCCCGCTTCATGTTCCATGGATCAGACCCTGCAACTTCACAGATCCGAATCCTTCCAGGAGGAGCAAGATGTTTCGACGCACGCTTTGGCTGGCCCTGTCGCTGGTGATCGTGCTGAGCCTTATGCTCGCCGCCTGCGGCCCCCAGCCCACGGAAGAAACGCCAGCCCCCGTCCCGACCGAAGAGCCAACCCCAGTGGAGACCGAGCCACCCGAGCCTGAAATCTCCCTCGTCATCTGGGCCGATGAGACCCGGGCGCCGATCCTTCAGGCGCTCGCCGAGGACTTCCTGGCCACCTACGGCGTTGGCCTGGACGTCCAGCAGGTCACGGGAATCAATGATCAGTTCCCGATCGCGGCCCCGGCAGGCGAAGGGCCGGATATCTTCATCGGCCCGCACGACCGCCTCGGCGGTTGGGTCGACAGCGGACTGGTAAGCCCGATCGATCTCGGCGACCGGGGCGACGAGTTCCTGCAGGTCGCCCTCGACGCCTTCACGTACGGCGGACAGCTCTACGGTATGCCCTATTCCTACGAGAACATGGGGCTGTTCCGGAATGCAGATCTGGTGCCTGAAGCTCCCACCACGTGGGAGGAGCTGCTAGAGGTCGGAGCCGCCCTACAGGCCTCGGGTGAGATAACCTACACACTGGCCCTGGAGCGTGATGGCTACAAGCTTTACCCGATCCTGACCTCGTTTGGCGGCTACGTCTTCGGCCGCAGCGAGGACGGCACGTGGAACCCCTCCGACCTGGGCATCGACAGCCAGGGCATGATCGCCGCCGGCAACTGGATCGCCGAAAACGTCGCCGCCGGCCTGATCAGTCCCAACGCGAATGAGCCAGACACTGCCGAGACCCTCTTCGAGACGGGGGAGGCCGCCTTCATCATGACCGGCCCGTGGGCAGTGGCCCGTTTCCAGGAGGCGGGGTTCAACTACGCCATCAGCCCCTTCCCCAGCGGTGGGCAGCCTTTCCTCGGCGTCCAGGGGTTCATGATCAACGCCTTCAGCGAGAACATCCTGCTGGCTCAGGCGTTCCTCACCGAGTTCGTGGCAACCGAGGACGTCATGCGGCTGCTCTACGAGGCCGGAGACCGACCATCGGCCTTCCTGTCGGTCCTCGAAGCCACGGATGACCCCGACCTGGCTGCCTTCGGTGCGGCAGGTGAGAACGCGGCCCTGATGCCGGCCATCCCCGAGATGGGCGCGGTATGGGGCTCCTGGAACTCCGCGGTGATTCTCGTGATCACCGGCGAGGATACTCCGGAGAACGCCTTCGGGACCGCCGCCCAGCAGATCCGCGACGTCCTCGCGGGCGCCACGGCGGGCATGGTCAATGTCCCGGGGTCCTACCAGGCCGCGGCAGGCTGCGCGACTGACTGGGACCCTGCTTGCGAGGTGACCGCCCTGGTCGAGGGCGACGATGGCCTGTTCACGGCCTCCCATTCGCTGCCGGCTGGCGACTATGAAGCCAAGGTGGCGCTGGATGGCGCGTGGACGGTCAACTACGGCGTTGATGGTGTGGCCGATGGCCCTAACTACACCTTCAGCCTTGCGGCCGCCGGGACAGTTAGCTTCACCTACGATCCGGCGACGCACATCCTGACCATTACCGTCGAATAGCTCTAGAGCGTTCCACGAGGAGGCCGGGGAATGAACCCCGGCCTCCTCGACGGCCATCACGCAGCTCTGCAACGCATTTGGTGGCTCGTCGGATCCGGAGTGACTGATATCAAGGGCCCGGCGCTTGCCGAGCCCGCTTACAGGGCTGCGCATCACCACGCCTTGGCCTGCGCGATCTGCCGCCCGGAGGCGCGTTCACGCTTCTGTCTGGAGGTGTGTCTTGGCAACTAGATCCCAAGCCACAAGCCTGATCAGGGCTGCCCCGTCGAAGACTTCCACGGTTTCCTCGCTTGTCACCCGCCTCGTCCTTCTCGCACTTATCGATGCCTTCGCATCCTGGTTCATTCTCAGTCTGTGGATGAAGGATAGCGTCATCCTGGCGGCCGCCATCGCTCTCCTGGCGCTGTTCGTCAACGTCGTCGTGCTGCGCAGCGATGCCTATCCGCTCCGCTGGATGCTCGTGGGCCTTGTGTTGATGTCGCTCTTCGCCATCTACCCCATTCTCTACAACATCTACGTCTCGACGACCAACTACGGCTTCGGCCGTCTGCTGACGAGAGCGCAGGCTATCGAGCGATTCGAGGGCACGATGTACCTTCCCGAGGAGGGCGGGGCCTACACCTGGACGGCGTTTATCTCCGACCGCGGCGCCTTCGCCGTCTGGCTCCAGACGAGCGACGGCCAGGGCTTTCTCGCCTTCCCCGGCCGGGAAATCATGGCCGTCCAACCCGGGGAAGAGGGAGTGGGCGAGCTGGATGAGAACGGGATCCCACTCACGATCGAGGGTTACGAACGGCTCAACCGCCTCTCGGTTGTGCGCTACATCGACCAGCTCGGTGACCTCTTTCTCGGCCAGGGCCGGCACGTCGTCCGGATCTCGAGCCTCGATCTGGCATCCGAGCTCGAGCCTCTGTACGTCTACGAAGGCGCCCGTGATGTCCTGGTCAATCGGCAGACCGGCGCCGAGTACACGCCGGTGAACGGGGCGTTCACATCGTCGTCGGGCGAGGCCCTGACGCCAGGCTTCCAGGTCTCGATCGGGCTCGACAACTTCGTCGAGTTCATCCGCAGCCCGGCCCTGCAGGGCCCGCTGGTTCGCATCATCCTGTGGAACTTCGCCTTCGCTTTCCTCAGCGTCGCCATGACATTCGCTCTAGGCCTGACGATCGCCATCATCTTCAATGACCGCACTCTCCGGGGCCGCAAACTGATCACGACCTTGTTGCTCATCCCCTACACCGTACCCGGCCTAATCACCATCATGGTCTGGCGGGGGATGCTCAACCCCGAGCTGGGCATCGTGAACCGGACGCTGGAATCCCTGATCGGCTGGGCGCCGCCGTGGTTCACCGACCCGCTATGGGCCAAGGCGGCAGTGCTGCTAGTGAACCTTTGGCTGGGCTTCCCCTACTTCATGCTCATCTGCAGCGGTGCCCTGCAGGCCGTTCCCCTTGACATCTATGGTGCCGCTGAGGTCGACGGCGCCAATCCGTGGCAACGCTTCTGGAGAATCACCCTGCCGCTGCTTCTGGTTGCGGTGGGGCCTCTGCTCGTGGCGTCCTTCGTTTTCAACTTCAACAACTTCAATATCATCTTCCTCTTCATTGAAGGCGGCCCGCCGATCGCCGGTGCCGCCACGCAGGCAGGCCACACCGACATCCTCATCAGCTACGTCTACAACCTGGCCTTCGCCGGAGGACGAGGGGCCCAATACGGCCTGGCGGCGGCGATCACGATGGTCATCTTCGTGATCGTAGCGGTCATCACGGTATTCCAGTTCCGCTTCACCCGGATGTGGGAGGAGGTGAGCGAGAATGTCTAGCCTCGGTTTCTTCCAGGGCTTTCGGTCGTCGCGCCGACGCCAGAGACAGCTCAAGCTTGTGCTGACCTACCTCTTCGCGGCGATCATGATCGTTTTCGCCTTGTTCCCCATCATCTGGATCATTTCGGCCTCCCTGAACCCGGCGAACTCGCTTGCCACTCAGAGCCTGATCCCTCGCAACGCCAGCCTGCAGAACTACCAGCTGCTGCTGACCGACAACGACTTCTCCGCAATCTACCCATTCAGACGCTGGCTCTTCAACTCGGTCAAACTGGCAGGTGTCACAACTCTGTTCTCAGTTTCCATCACGACCGCGGCCGCCTATGCCTTCTCGCGTTTCCGCTTCCGCCAGCGCCAGAATATGCTGCGAGGCATCCTCCTCATCCAGGTGTTTCCCAGCCTGCTTGTGATGGTGGCGGTATTCCTGCTCATCCAGCAGATCGGCAGCGTCATCCCCGATCTTGGGCTCAACACGCACAACGGTCTGGTGCTCACCTATCTGGGCGGCTGCATGGGGATCAACATCTGGCTGATGAAAGGGTATTTCGACTCGATCCCGAGGGAAATCGACGAATCGGCCATGGTGGACGGCGCGACCCATTGGCAGATCTTCACCCGACTGCTTCTGCCCTTGATGCGGCCGATCGTCGTAGTGGTCGCGGTGCTCTCCTTCATCTTCGTCTATGGCGACTTCGTCGTGGCGCGGATCCTGCTCAAGACGACCGAGCAGTATCCCCTCACCGTCGGCCTCTTCATCTTCACCAGCGGCCAGTTCCAGCAGCAGTGGGGAGTGTTCGCCGCGGGCGCCTTGATGGGCGCCTTGCCGATCGTTGTGCTCTACCTGCTGCTCCAGGATCAGATCATCGGCGGGCTCACGCAGGGCGCGGTCAAAGGCTGACCTTCCTCCGCCGACGCCCGCTCCGCGAAAGGGGTGCAGGAATCTGCGCCCCTTTCGCAGTGGCGGGCGAGCCGGCCCATCGCGGCCCCAGCCACCCGCACCCGGGCTTCTCTATGGACGAACCGATTTTCGGCACTCTGGCGACACAGGAGCTCCGGCTCGTTCACCATCGGGCCACACGCTCCGGCCTCCAACACCGCCACGCGATCGAGCCGCCGGATCCCGCACCGGGCCAGCCGGTCGTGCTCAGCGTGGACGTGGGTCCCGACGTAGCGGTGGATCGAATCGCCTGCTACTACACGACCGACGGAAGCGACCCGGCCGGGGCGGGCGGAGTCCCCGCTCGAGGGGAGGCAATCCTGCTGAACCCCGGAGAGACCGAGTGGGACACGCTTCTATGGGGCTACCGCACCCGCTGGCTCGGCCTGCTCCCTCCCCAGCCGGAGGGCACGCTCATACGCTATCGGATCGGCGCGTGGGGGAGCGGGCGCCCGGAAATCTTCGCCGATTGGCCGGATGCCCGCGCCGCAAGCGAGGAGGCCGCCAAGGCCTACTTCCGGCATCTGCCTCCCCCCGATCATCCCGGCCAGGGGGACCCGTCGAAAGGCGTCGTCTTCACCTACCGGGTGGATCGGCTCAAGCCTCCCGATTGGGCGCGGCAGGCCGTGATCTACCACATCTTCGTCGATCGGTTTCACCCGGGCGAAGGCCGCAGATGGCAGCAGACCGATGATTTGAGGCGCCTCAGCGGCGGCACGCTCTGGGGCGTCCGCGACCGGCTGGACTACATCGCCGGCCTGGGAGCCTCGTGCCTGTGGCTCAGCCCCGTCTTCCCCAGCCCCTCCATCCACGCCTACGATGCTACCGATGACCGCCGCGTGGAACCTCGCCTGGGTGGAGACGAAGCATTGCACGCGCTTGTGGAGGAGGCCCATCGGCGGGGCCTACACGTCATGCTCGATCTCGTCTGCAACCATATCTCCAACGAGCATCCGTTCTTCCGCGAGGCTCTCGCCAATCCCCGCAGCCCATACCGGGAATGGTTTGACTTTGACGACTCAGAAATCGGCTATCGGTGCTATTTCGGCGTCCGGACCATGCCGGAGATCGACCTTCATCATCCCGCTGCCCGGGAGTGGATGCTGGAAACGGGGCGTTTCTGGCTTCGGGAGTTCCATATCGATGGCTATCGCCTGGACTATGCCCAGGGGCCGGGGCCGGGCTTCTGGGCGGAGTTCTGGGCCGCCTGCAAGAGCGAGAAGCGGGATTCCTTCTGCTTCGGCGAGGTCGTCGAGCCGCCCGACACCCAGCGCCAATACATCGGGCGAATGGACGGGCTTCTCGATTTCCATTGGGCCTATGCCCTCCGGCAGTCGCTTGCCCGAAAGCAGTGGAGCTCCGATCGACTCGAGAGGTTCCTCGAGGCCCATCGCTCCTACTTTCCGGAAAGCGGTTTCCTCCTCCCCACGTTTCTCGATAATCACGACATGGACCGATTCCTCTTCGTCGCAGGCAATGACGGAGAACGGCTCCGCGAAGCGGTGAGGCTCCAGATGGAGAGCCCACATCCGCCGGTCATCTACTACGGCACTGAGGTCGGCATGACACAGGCGGCAGGCAAGGCCAGCTTGAAGGGCCTTGAGCCGAGCCGCGAGCCCATGGTCTGGGACGACCGGCAAGACCAAGGGCTGCTTCAGTTCTACAAGGACCTGATCCGGCGCAGGCAGGAGAAGCGGCCCTGGGAGGCTGCCCATCCGACGGCAGAGGTGAACCCATGATACGGAAGCGAATCGGGTTGATCGTGCTTGTGGCTCTCATCCTGACGTCCTGCGGGCCGAGAGGCGCCTCCCCCACGCCCACCGGCCCTCTCGCTGGCTCACCCACAGCCGCGCCGCCGGGCGAACCGCTGCAGATCGAAGACGGAGTGCTCTACGTCGCCATCATCTGGCATCAGCATCAACCGGTGTACGCCCAGGACCCGGAGACAGGCGACTACGTCCGCCCTTGGGTGCGCGTCCATGCCACCAAAGACTACCTCGACATGGCCACCACCGTCGCCGAGTATCCCGACGTCCACGTCACCTTCAATATCACGCCCAGCCTCATGCTTCAGCTTGACGACCTTGCCGGCGGGGCCCGGGACCTCTACTGGTCTCTGAGCGAGATCGACGCTTCGAACCTCAGCCAGGCGGATCGGCGTTTCATCCTGGAGCGGTTCTTCGACACCAATCCGCGCGTGATCGCCCGCTTCCCTCGCTACCAGGAGCTCGCCGATATGCGCGGCGGCTCCGATCCAGCCCAGATCGATGCCGCTCTGGCCACCTGGACCGACGAGGATTTCCGGGATCTCCAGATGCTCTTTAATCTCGCCTGGACGGATCCCGACTGGCTGGCCCAGGAGCCGCTCGCCTCCCTCGTGGCACAGGGGGACGGCTACAGCGAGGACGACAAAGGCATCGTCTTCGGCGAACACCTGCGCATCGTGCAGGAGGTTCTCCCCGCGCTCGCGCGCCTCCAGGAGCAGGGGCAGATCGAGCTGACCACGACGCCGTTTGCCCACCCCATCTTGCCGCTCCTGGCCGACTCCGACCTGGCGCGCATCGCCATGCCCGACGCCGACCTGCCGCCCCGTTTCGTCTACGGTCAAGACGCCGTGGCCCAGGTGGAGCTCGGCCGCCAGATGTATCTGGACCACTTCGGCAGGGCGCCGCAAGGGATGTGGCCGGCAGAAGGCTCGGTGGCCCCCATCATCATCAGCATGATAGCCAATGCCGGGATCGAGTGGATCGCCTCCGATGAAGAGGTGCTGGCGCGAAGCCTGCCGGACGTCGACGAGTTCACCCGGAACAGCGAGGATACCGTCCTCCAGGCCGACGCCCTCTACCGCCCCTACACCGTCTCGGGGGCCCGCGGGCACGTCGCCATGATCTTTCGCGATCATCTCCTCTCCGACAAGGTCGGCTTTGAGTATTCCGGCCTCTCGGGCGAGGCGGCCGCGGCCGATTTCCTCCAGCGGCTGAATAACATCCAGGCGGAGCTGGAGGCCGAGGGCGCAACCGGCCCACACCTCGTCACCGTGCTCCTCGACGGCGAGAACGCCTGGGAGTACTACGAAAACGACGGCAAGGAATTCCTGCACGCCCTCTACCGGGGGCTCTCGGAAGCGGAAAACCTGCGAGCCGTCACCCCTTCCGAGTACCTTGCCGCGACGGAGCCTCCTCCGGCCCTCGACACCCTGTGGGCCGGATCGTGGATCAGCCACGACTTCAGCACCTGGATCGGAGAGGACGAGGAAAACCAGGCCTGGTCGTACTTGGGAGTGACCCGGGCCGCTCTCGAGACGGCGATCCGATCGGGGGCTCTCTCAGACGACGCGGAGGCCGAGGCGCTCGAGACGATGTACATCGCCGAGGGCTCCGACTGGTTTTGGTGGTATGGCGCCGACCAAAACTCCGGAGGGGACGACGCGTTCGACGAGCAATTCCGAAGTTATCTCGAGGACGTCTACACCCTCCTCGGGGAAGAGGCCCCGGACTTCGTCCACGTCCCCATCGTGGCCCAGGCGCCTCAAGCGCCCGAGCAGGAGCCCCTCGATCTGCTCTCCATCGTGGTTGATGGCGCGGCCCATGAGGGCGAGTGGGATGCGGCAGGCTTCCATCCGTCCCCCGACGGCGTTCCGGCGGGCTTCTATTTCGGGTTCGACCCCGCGAACCTCTACCTCCGCCTCGACGCACCGGGAGGCTTCTCGGAGGAGACAACGCTGGGCTTCTACTTCAATCTCCGGGCAGGCGGGCCGGCCAACGCCTACTCACGCTACGGTCAGGGTGCTACGCTCTTCGGCTTCGGGGCGGACCGCCTGCTGGAGATCACCTTCCGCGGGGGCAACCCGGCCGTCGTCTTGTACTCCGCGGACGGCCAGGGAGGCTGGGTGCCGATGGGCGTGCCGGCAGATTCCCCGATTCGCTATGCCGTGGGCCCGGATGGGGTGGTAGAAGTTGCAGCGCCTCTGGCTGCCCTCTCGCCCGCCCTGGGGAGCGGCGACCGGTTCAACTTGCGGCTCGTCGTGAGCGATAGCCGGGAGGACATCTCCTTGGTCCCCGAAGAGGGGCCGGCCCTCCTTGTCACACCGGATCTTCCCGTCCCCAACGTGGCGGTCGATCTGGCCGACCCGGAGAACGATGACCATGGCCCCGGAACCTACACCTACCCCACCGACGGCGTATTCATTCCCGGCGTCTTCGATATCACGCGGCTCGTTGTCGGGAGCGACGATGAAGAGGTGATCTTCCGCATCACCATCGACGGCCCGATCAACAACCACTGGGGCTCGCCCAACGGGCTGAGCGCCCAGACCATCGATCTCTATCTTGACGTCGACGGCCCATCCAACGGAGAACGTCTCCTCCTCCCGGGGCGCAACGCCGCCTTCACTCCCGAGTTCGCCTGGGACTACGTCGCCTGGGTGGAGGGCTGGACACCAGGCATCTACCGGCCGGGACCTGAAGGCCCGGTGGAGGTAGATGCAGAACTCGGTGTGGTAACAAACCCCGGACAGCGACGCGTGACGATTACCGTCCCGCGTTCTCTCCTGCCCGGTGACATCACCTCCTGGTCGGTGGCGGTTGTGATGCTCGGCCAGGAAGGCTACCCGGCGGCCGGAGTCTGGCGTGTGCGCGACGTCAACCCCGCGGGGGAACAGTGGCGTTTCGGCGGCGGGCCTCCCGACGTGAACCACACCCGGATCATCGATTTCCTGTGGCCTGCCGGCCAGGAGCCGTCTCAGGAATCCTACCTGGGAACCTACCCGTCATCGCAGGAGGACACGGACGCGTTGGGGCCGGACGACTTCCCCCAGGTGCCGATGCTCCCTCTCGGAGGAGGGTGATGCGAGAAGAGGGGATCCTCGCGGGAGAAGCCCAACCTCGGGCCCGCGCCCTCCGCCTGCGGTCGCCCCAAGCAACTCTGCGCCTCAGGGACCCTGCGTCTTTCTGGCTGTGCGACGGATGGACGACGGCATGCAGCCTGTCGAGGCCGGCGGGGAGCAGCGCCACGCCTTCGCGGATGCGGTCGCCGTGAACGACTACGATCGCTCAACGTGGCGCCTCGTGCGCACCTCGGCCGCGACGGGACCGGAGAACATGGCCCTCGATCAGGCGATCCTCGAGGCGGTCTCGCGTGGGGACTCGCCCCCCACTCTTCGCCTCTATTCATGGCGGCCACCTTGCCTCTCGCTGGGTTATGCCCAGCCCATCCAGGACGTCGACCGCCCGCGCCTGGATGCCCTCGGTTGGGGGCTTGTCCGCCGCCCTACGGGCGGGCGCGCCATCCTGCACACCGACGAGCTCACCTACTCGGTCGCCGCTCCGGCAGCGCATCCGGATCTGGGGGGGACGGTCCTGGCCTCCTACCGAAAGATCAGCCTCGGCCTGATCGCCGGCCTGGCCCGGTTGGGGCTCCAGGCCGAGGTTCAGCCAGAGGTGAAGCTCACCGAGGCGGAGCGAGCGAATCCCATCTGCTTCGAGGTGCCGAGCTCCTACGAGATCACCGTATTCGGGCACAAGCTCGTCGGAAGTGCGCAGGTGCGGCGGCAGGGAGGCGTCTTGCAACACGGCTCACTCCCCCTCCGCGGCGACATCGGCCGGATCTGTCTCGTGCTCCGGTTTGAGAGCGACGCGGCGCGCGCCGCGGCCTCCCAAGGCCTCAGCGCCCGCGCGGCAACGCTCGAGTCCCTGCTCGGGCGCCCGCTGACGTGGGTGGAGGCGGCCAAAGCCATGGAATTGGGATTCGGTGAAGCGCTGGGCTGGCGGCTCCTTCCCGGCGAGCCGACCGAGCCTGAGATGGAACGTGCCGCGGCGCTTTGCGCCGCGCGCTTCGACGTCGACGCCAAGGCGGACCGGCTCGAGTCGGAGTCGGCCGAGTCCTGAGCGGGATCACCGACCACGCGACTCCTCGCGATCCCAATCCAGCGCACATCGACAAGCGCCGTGGATCCGGGTGTTACGAGGCAAGGGATTGCCCACCAGGCCGCGCTGCGGCAACCGATGCAAATCCTCACGAGACATCACCCCAATCTTGATGAGCCCGAATCGCCTCCGAAGGCCGGCGTCACGCGCCCATTGCAGCCCGGATCGCGTCGATCTGCGAAAGGTGGGAGGCGTCGTGCCTGGCGAAGTAGCTGGCCTGCTGCAGCAGGCTCACCACGCCAGACTCACTGTGGCGCGCCAACCGCCACCAGTCCTGCCCGGGGATCGAAGCCAGGCGATCGACGGTGGCGTGCCGCGAGCCCCGATACCGCGCCAGGATCTCTCCTGCGGCAAGAACTTCCGACGCGCCCACCGCCCAGGCGGCCACGCCCTCGAGGGAAGCCATGTCCTGCGTGTGGATCTTGTCCACACGCCCGGCCAGAAGGCTCTGCGCGGTCTCTTTAAGGGGGATCGTGCGGTCTTCAAGGGCGGCGAGCCGGCCGCGCTCGAGAGCACTCAGGATCGCTTCCCCGGTCCCCGCCGCCCGAAGCGCCGGGATGAGGGCCTGCATCTGCCGATCCCGCCCCTCGCGCGTAACTGCCTCCGCCGCGGCCGCGCTGCCACGGATCTCCTCCGAATATGCGAGCGCCCAGAGGAGCTTGGCGGCGTTGTAACTCCCGCTCGCCTCGAAAGAGCGCGCGGCGTGGACCAAGCGCAAGCTGAGGGATTGTGGACTATCCGGCGCGGGATCCCTCATCGATTCCTCCGACGCGTGGGGTGGGCGGCCGGGCCTGCCGTCGGGCGCCGGCCCGCTATGTGGGCGCGAGGGCACAAAAAAGGTACCCCTCGCCGTTGCGCCGCGCCATCGCCGGAGGTCTGTTTCTTCGCGGCGGCGCGGCCGAATCCCGTCCCGGAGCGTGCCCCGACGGTTAGGAAGTAGCCGGCTTCATGAATTGGAAGTAGCCGAACCCGAGCGCAAGAAGAAGGTAGATCACGACGGTCGACCAGCCCATGCTGTTCACAACGTCGCCGAGCTGGCCGATGAGCGCCAGGACGAATCCCAGGCCGTCCGAGACGAAGAGGGCCAGCACGATTGCGCTGCGTGTGTCCGAGGCGGCCGCCTTTCTCGCCATCCACGTCAGGACGGCGAAGCCGAGAAGCGCCGCGCCGAACAGCTGAGCGATGTATCGAAGCGGCGCGTCGGCGCTCACCCCGTAGAGCGAAACTGCCTGGCCAGGCGCAATGACGAAAGCGATTCCGAACACGGCAGCGACGACGGCGTTGATGGTCATGAGGAGCGAGAGGTTCATTGGGTCGACTCCTTTTCGCATGGGCGGAAGCTCAGTATGAGCCGCTCGAAATGGCTGGGGCCGTTGACTAAGTCGGTGTGGGGGCCAGTCGGGCTGAAAGGGGAGTGGCGGAGGGCGTCGGCGGCGTCTCCTCCGAGGCGAAGATCACGTCCGGGAACCCGAGGGAGCGCAGGAGGCGGTAGAGGTAGTTCTCGGCGTTGAGGCGGGCCTGATCGAGGATCCCGTCGGCGAGCGCCGCGCTCCGTATCTCCTCTTCCGCGGCCTGGCGCGCCGCCGTCTCAAGGGTCATGTCGCCGCGAGTGAGAAGCCCGGTGTCCCGGCTGTAGACATAGGACCTCTCATTGTCGAGCGTGGCCACGAAGATCTCCGGATCCGGCAAGCGGAGGTAGACGCGCCCCGCAGAATCGAACCACACGTCCTCGGGCTCGAGCAGGCCCAGATCCACGCCAGCGATGACGGTTCCGTGAGCCACAAAGAGGAGCCGGTCGCCGAACAGAGTGCGGAAGATTCCCTGGCCTGTCTCAGCCGTGATCACCTTTTCGACCGTGTATTGGATCGTCTCGAGCCGCGCCAGGGCGCGCACTTCGCGCACGATCGTCACCGGATCGGGCCGAATCGTCGGAGTCGGATGAAGGATCTCGGCTATCTGGGTGCTCACGGCGGCCGATAGGCGGGCAACGGGCTCCGTGCCCGCCCGGATCGTGGTGGTCACCAGCCAGACGGCGAGACCGGCCAGGATCACAAGGACAACAATGAGGAGGACCAGGACTCCGCTTCGCATGACATTCATAACCCCGCCGGCGCCCCGGG
>DATEAV010000330.1:0-4333 GCA_035288185.1 Anaerolineales bacterium
GCCACGATCGGCCCCGGGAAGAGCTCGCGAGCTGCCCGGACGGGCACCGGGTCCATCGTCCCCCCGTCCACCAGCCTGTGCTCCCCAAGGAGCTGCGGCGGAAAGATCCCCGGGATGGCGATTGTCGCCATCACCGCCTCAACCACTTTCCCTTTCGTCAGCACAATCTCCTTGCCGGAGGTCAGGTCCACTGCGGTGAGCGCCAGCGGAATGCGCAGGTCGTCAAACGTCCGGGCGCCCAGGTTTTCCCTGAGCGACTCTGCCACCCGGCTGAGGCCGATCAGCGAGGGGCCATCCGGGCGGGCGCGCAGCAGATTGTTGAAGGCGGTGTGGGAGACCCGTCCCTCGATCTCGTCGGCGTCGAAACCGGCCGCATACATGGCAGCGATGACGCCGCCCATGCTGGTGCCGGCGATGGCGCGGATTCGGAAGCCTTCCCGATCCAGGACTCGCAGCACCCCGATGTGAGAAAGCCCTCGGGCCCCGCCCCCGCCCAGGGCAACGCCAAGATCCATCGTGCCCCCCGAGTCTGGCGCTGCCGCGCCAAACGGCGACGCCGCCAGCTTAGTCTTTTAACTCTTCACCCATCAAGCAGGCCGAGATGACCATCCGGGCGTCGGCCAGTGGATCTTGCGTATGAGGCAGGTCATGGACCTCCGTGACGCGCGTCGTCAGGCGAGAGGCCGCCCCACGGAGGGGAGCCGGGAGATCCTCGAGCTCCGCCAGACGCCGCAAGGCATCGAGGGCGCTCCGGCTGCGCGGAGGCGCTCCGGCTTGCTCGAGGTGGTGCAGGGCCGCCATGCCGGCCGCCCTCCGGGCGCACACTCGAGCCCGGCCTTCTCTCCCTGCCGCGCGTGCCTCGTCGGCCATCGCCATCTCGCGCGCCACCCGCCGGCGCACAGGCGCAAGATCCATCATGCTGATGCTACCACAATCGGGTCTCCAGGGCACTCGGTCAACCGCCTCTCCGTCGGAGGCCGAGCAGGGTATGAGCGGTGAATGGTGATCGGTGATCGTTGATCAGTGATCGGTGATCGGTATTCAGTGATCGGGGAATAGGGCGCGGCTGCGAGCGACCGATCACGAAGCAACCGATCACACGGTTCCAGCATTCTCAGTCGTGGTCCGCATCATCCTTGAGACGTTCCCGGTGTACCTGCATCTCTGGCCGCGTGAGCGCCCGCGGGTGCAGACAGAGGGCTTCTAGCAGAACCCCGTGTCATACCTCCCTGGGGAGTCGGTGATCCCGATGGTAAGATGGAAGCCGGCAGTCGAGGCAAGGGGAGGACGAGATGCGGTTTGAGGGCAAGGTCGCGGTGGTCACCGGCGGAGGCCGCGGAATCGGCAGGGCGATCGCGCTACGGCTGGCGCGAGAAGGCGCCGACGTCGTGGTCAACTTCTTCCGCAACCGGGCCCCGGCCGAGTCCACGGCCGACGAAATCCGCGCCCTCGGCCGGACGGCCCGCGTCGTGCGGGCCAACGTGGGGGAGATCGAAGGGATCGATTCGCTTTTCAACGAGGTGGCGGCCGCCTTCGGCGGGCTGGATATCCTGATCTGCAACGCGGCCTCGGGATACAACCGGCCGGCGCTTGAACAGAAGCCCAAGGGATGGGACTGGACGATGAACATCAACGCCCGCTCGGTGCTCTTTTCGGCCCAGCGGGCGGCTGCCCTGATGCGGCCTCGCGGCGGCGGCTTCATCGTCAGCCTCTCGAGCCCGGGCGCCACGCGCGTGCTCCCCGATTACGTCGTCGTCGGGGCGAGCAAAGCCGCCCTCGAGGCGATCACGCGCTACCTGGCGATCGAGCTGGCCCCGCTCGGGATTATCGCGAACGCAGTGTCGCCGGGGATCGTGGCCACCGACGCCCTGCGGCACTTCGACGCCTCGCGTGACGGGGCCATCCTGGAGAAGGTGCTGGCCCGATCGCCCGCGGGCCGGCTGGTGACACCCGAGGACGTGGCCGGGATCGTCGCCTTCCTCTGCACCCCGGAGGCGTCGATGATCCGAGGCCAGACCCTCATCGTCGACGGCGGCTATACGCTTCTCGCAGAGGGCGTGAGCCTCTCGGAAGAGGGCTGATTCCCCGCTCCACCTCAGATGCTCACCTTGAGCGTCTCACGCGCCAGGTGGTCGAAGAACTCCTTGCGGGTAGCATCGTTCTCCTTGAACGAACCAGAGAGAGCACTCGTCACCATCAGCGCGTGCGCCTTCTTCACCCCCCGCATCGTGGCGCACAGGTGCCACCCCTCCACCACTACGGCCACGCCGAAAGGATGGAGCGCCGCCTTGATGAAGTCGGCGATCTGGCGCGTCATCCGCTCCTGCACCTGAAGCCGCCGGGCGAAGAGATCCACCACCCGCGGGATCTTCGAGAGCCCGATCACTTTCCTGTCCGGGCAATAGGCGATGTGCGCCCGGCCGAGGAACGGAAGAAGATGGTGCTCGCACAGGCTGTAGAACTCGATATCCCGCACGATCACCATCTGGTCGTACTCGACCTCAAAGAGCGCCTCATTGATCATCTCGTTCGGGTCGACCCGGTAGCCGGCGAGCAGCTCATCGTACATGCGAGCCACGCGCTCGGGCGTCTTCTCCAGACCTTCCCGGCTCACGTCTTCGCCGAAGGCATCCAGCAAGCGCCTCACGGCCTCCTCGACCTCAGGCTTGGCCACCCCCACCCCGCTCAGGAGCTCGGCGGCGGCTTCGATGTTGTGCATCCTTGCCTCCGTGGTCATCTTTCCTTGCGGGCAATCGTATCACAGCCAGCGATGAGTGATCAGTGATCGGTGATCGGTGATCAGTGGGCCCTGGGCGTGTTGCACAGGGAAGTACCATAACAAGATCCTTCTTTCCCCCACGGGCCCATGCTTCCCCCCGATCACCGATCACCGGCCCCCACGCAGGGAATTCTCCTCGTAACAGCGGTCTCTACAACGGGCCCGCCCTTCCCACCCGATCCCTGATCACCGCCCAGCGCAGGGAAATCCCCAATAACGGCCATCTCTCCCCACGAGCCCGCCCTTCCCCCTGATCTCTGATCACTGATCACCGCCCCTATCACTGAGAAGTCCCTTAGCGGCGGGCCCCTCTCCCCACGAGCCCGCCCTTCCTCACGATACCGATTAGAATTACTCCCGTGCCCGTTGTTATGGATCTTTCAGGCCATTCCGCCCTCGTCACCGGCGCCGGGCGCCGGCTCGGACGGGCCTTCGCCGAGGGCCTTGCGGCCCGGGGGGCCGCGATCGCCGTTCACTACGGCGGAAGCGCCGCCGGGGCCGAAGCGGTCGCTCGGGCGGCCGGCCGGCTTGGGCGCCCTGCCCTTGCCCTGCAGGCCGATCTGGCGGACCCCTCCCAAGCGACCTCGCTCGTCGAGCGAGCGGCGGCCGGCCTCGGCGGGCTCGACATCTTGGTGAACAGCGCTGCGATCTTCGAGCCCGGCGGCTTGCTCGAGACCGACCTCGCCGCCTGGGAGCGGCACCTGAGCATCAATCTGACCGCCCCCTTCCTTCTGAGCCAGGCCTTTGCCCGCCACCGCGCCGGGAGGCCGGGCGCGATCGTCAACCTGCTGGATTGGCGAGCGCTGCGCCCTGGGGCGGACCACTTTGCCTACACCGTCTCGAAAGCCGCTCTGGCGGCGATGACGAAGTCACTCGCCATCTCCCTCGCCCCCTCCATCCGGGTGAACGGCCTGGCGCTCGGCGCCATTCTGCCTCCGGAGGGCGAGCCGCGCGATCCGGAGCAGATCCTCGAGCGCCTCCCCGCCGGCCGCTGGGGAACGGTCGAGGAGGCGGTGGACGCACTGCTCTTCCTCGTCGGTGGCTCCGATTTCGTCACCGGCGCCATCCTCCACCTCGACGGCGGGCGTCAGCTCGCATGAGTGCAACCTGATGGCCGAAGACCGGATCGAGATTAAAGACCTTCTGCTCCGCGGGATCCTCGGCATCAACGACTGGGAGCGGGAGAAGCCGCAAGACATCCTCCTCAACATCACCCTCTTCACCGATCTCGGCGACGCCGGCGTGACCGACCGAATCGAAGACTCCGTCAACTACCGCTCGCTGACCAAACAGGTGATTGAGCACGTGGAAGGCAGCGCCCGATTCACCGTCGAGGCCCTGGCCGCCGATGTGGCGCGCATCTGCCTGGCCGATACCCGTGTGGCGCGGGTGCGCGTGCGCGTCGAGAAGCCGGGAGCTCTCCGTTTCGCCCGCTCGGTGGGCGTGGAGATCGAGCGGTCCGCAGGGGACCTTGGCTGAGCTTGCCTTCATTGCGTTGGGATCGAACGTCGATCCGGAGAGGAACCTACCGCGCGCCGTGAAGGCAAGCTCAGC
>DATEAV010000331.1:0-2503 GCA_035288185.1 Anaerolineales bacterium
TGCGTGTGGGAAGATCGCCCTGTGAATCTTCCCCCATTGCCAGGCGCGGGGATCCGCCCCCAGGTGAGCGCGAAGCCAATCCACCGATTGACGCAGGCTGCCCTCGATCAGGGCTTGGAGGCCGCCGGCCTGATGCACCCACCACGAAGCGGGCTCATTCAAGAGGCGAAGCAGGGCCACAGTGTCGTGGCCGTAGAACTCATTCGCCGGCATCAGCAGCGGATGGAACCCCCGGCCCATGAGATTGAGGGTGAGATCCGGCCCCAGGCCCGGCTCGAGGAGGTTGCGGACCAGATGATAGCGGACCACTTCGTAGACCGTGCCTCCGACCGAGTCTGGAGAGAGCACGCCGTCCCACGTCTCGAGCAGCCCCAGCGCCATCCGCACCGTCGGATCGTCACTGGCCGTGCCAGATAGCAGGCCGGCCAGTTCGACCCCGGGGATGCAGCTGAAGTCCACATGCAGCTTGTGGAAATCATCTGGCCCCAGTGGTCGAGGCGAGGAGAGGATCTCCAAGATGCGGCGAGCGCGGAAGCCGTTCATCCAGACCTGGCCCAGAAAGTGGGGGTAGTCGTCTCCCACGATGCGATGGTTGGTGGTGACGAGGATTCCGTCGGCCGGATTGAGGGCGTGGGGCATCTCCTCGAAGGGCACTTCACCAACCCACTCCTGCTCGCCGGTCCAACCGGGCGCCGGGACCGAGCCCTCGCCGGACTCCCGAACCGGCACCTTTCCCGTCATCCAGTAACCGGTGTTGCCCTCCACGTCGGCATAGGCCATGTTGAGCTGTGGGGCCTCGATGTAGCGCATTGCCTCGACGAAGTCATCCCAGCCATTGGCGAGATCCAGGCGGCGATAGCCTTCCATGATCGAGGCGGGTCGGAGGGCCATCGAACAAACGGCCAGTCTGCGGGACGGCTCGCCGACCACGTCGGAGATCACCGGGCCGTGATGGGTGAGGAGAACGTTTTCTACGTGAGGCTCCGGACGTCCCTTCACCCGGATGGCCTCGGGGACCACCTCGGCCCGCCGCCATTCGCCGCGGAAGCGGTAGTGGGAGGGCTCGTCCTTGGAGAATTCCTCGATGAAGACATCTTCGGCATCGGTAAAGGCCAGGGTGGTGCCCCAGGCGATGCGCGCGTTGTGGCCGACGAGGACGAAGGGAAAGCCGGGGAGCGAGGCTCCTGAGACTTCGAGCGGGCCGCACTTCATGTGAACCAGATACCAGATCGCGGGGAGCATCAGGGTGAGGTGCATGTCGTTGCAGAGGAAGGGCTTGCCGGTGGTCGAGCGGGAGCCGGCCACCGTCCAGGCGTTGCTGCCCATCGCCCGCGTGAGGAACGGGCCGCCCTCGGCGATCCGTCCGCCATCTGCCTGGAGGCGGTTGAACTCGATTCCGTGCGGAAGGGCGATGGGGTTGCCCGCAGGATAATGGATCTCGAGGTCGGCGGCATGCTCCGAGCCCACCGCATCGATGACCCGAGCGCGCAGGATCTCGCTATACCAGGCGTGAGAAAGCTGCCAGATCATCACTCGCGAGAAGGCGACCGAATCCTCCGGCTGCCATGGTTCGGGCTTGTGGCCGAGCAGGGTAAACTCGATGGGCATTCGGGAAGTAGGCGAGGCGAGGAAAGCGTTGACGCCCTCGGCGTAGGCCAGGACGGCCGACCGCACTTCTTGGCCCGCGTCGGCCCAATCGGCCCGCCCGAGGCGGTCGAAGCCGAACGTGCGGGTGGCGCGATCGGTGTCGAGCGCCACGGGGCCGAAGATCTCGCTCAGCCGGCCGGTGGCCGTCCGGCGATTGAGCTCCATCTGCCACAGGCGATCCTGCGCGTGGACGAAGCCCTGGGCGAAGAACAGATCGTGGAGATCGTCGGCGTAGATGTGTGGCACGCCCCAGCGATCCCGGAGGATTTCGACGGTGGACCTGGGGCCGGGGAGATGGATCGTGCCGTTGGTCCGGGGGAGCCGGCCGCGGCCCATCCAGGTGAGCCCGGCGCGCAGGACGGCTCCCAGAAGCGCCTGCACAGCAGACATGGGGATTCTCCTCTCGAGGTGCCTGTTCGTTCCGAATCGGAGGAACCGCTCGCTCCCCCGGGGGTGAGCACGTATGCGATGGGCCGCGACGGTGTCCAGCGGGCGCGCGGGACACCAGTATAGAACCGATCATCAAGATTGGCCCGTCTGCTTCCGGCCCCAATCGCAACATGCATAAGAATTCACGGACGCGAGACCATGGACGGCGGACGATCGACGATGGGCGGCGAAGAACAGCCGGCGCGGGGGAGTGGTCGCTGGGGGTCGGCGGGAAGCGAAGGGACCGCGCGGGGGCCGCATCGCAGGTGGGATACGCCGCCGACCGGGCGGATCGTGTCTCGAGGGAGGCGCCGATTCACGGAGGCGCTTGCGAGTGGATCTCACGATGCGGGGAGTTGCGGCGGCGAGGAGGCGAGGAACGTCTCCGCCTCCTCAAGAGTGGGCAAGCCCTGTCGAGCCCCGAGGT
>DATEAV010000332.1:0-3753 GCA_035288185.1 Anaerolineales bacterium
CCATGGCCAGGGCCATGGCCGGGGCGAAGGCGTCGCAGGCGCAGCCCGACTGGCCTATGGCGCGGCCGGCGATGGCCCCGCCGATGTAGGCGCCGGCGACCGCGCCCAGGATCGAGCCCGGCCCGATCCGCGGATCGAAAAGGCGGAAGAAGTCGAGCACGACGGGGGCTGTTTCGATGCCATGGAAGAGGAGGAGTGAGAGGCGTGCGCCGATGAATCCGCCGGCGGTCGCGGCCAGCGTGATGGGCACGACCTCGTTCTTCGTCCACCGCCGGCGGCGCGCCTCATGCTGCAAGACGAGGAGCCCGGCCAGTAGGCCGGCAAGGAAGAAGAACCCGTGCGAGGAGATCGCCAGGTCGCCGATCGTAAACAGGATTGGCTGCACGGGACCCCCGTCCCCCAGAGCTACGCGCTCGCCGGGTGGCTTCCGTTCGGCGAGGTGGATTCCGCGTTTTCGGCCGTCAGGGGTGTTGGCAAGGCCCGGCGTGCTTTGTGTCGGGCGCGTGGAGTGTGATGGAGTCCCCTGCGCCGGTACTCAGGCGAGATCCTTCCGCGTGACTGTCCCCAGATTACAGCAGAACAGGCGATCGGGCAACAAGCAGTGCGGCGGCGTTGGGGCTCTTGGCAAGCTCCGCGGCAGGCGATCAGGGCGTAGAAAACGCGCCGGTAACGGGGAAAAAGGGGTGGGGTGGAGGAGGAACGTGAAGGCCGAGGTGGCGATTGCGAGCGACGGCCCAACATGGACGAAGCGCCGTCAATGGACCCGGAGGCCGTCCGGATTCCCCAGAATCTTGTTGACTCGCGCAGACGTTCCATGCTATGATGGTCCTACCGACCGGTCGGTAGGCGACCCGTGCAGCGCTCCAATATCATTCAGGCAGCCGCACAGATCTTCCGCCAAAAGGGATATCACGCCGCTTCGATGCAGGATATCGCCGACGCGGTCGGGCTCCAGAAAGCCAGCCTCTACCATCACGTCGCTTCCAAGCAAGACATCCTGCTCGAGATCCTCGATCACGCGCTGGATATCCTGATCGCCGACATGCAGGCCGTAATCGACGCCGGTGGCGAGCCCGAAGATCAGCTGCGGGCGGCGATGCGCGCCTATATCACGCGCGTGACGCAGGAGGCGAGCCTGGCCGCGGTGCTGCAGCTCGAGCATCGCAACCTCGAGCCTCGCAAACGCACCGCACACGTGGCGCGGCGCGATCGTTACGATCAGCTGTGGAGGTCACTCATTCGTCGGGGAGTGGAGAAGCACTCCTTTCGAGCATTGGACGAGAGGATCGTGGCCTTCGCCCTGCTCGGCGTGCAAAACTGGATCATCACCTGGTATCGTCCCGACGGCGCGCTGACGCCGACGGAAATCGCCGACCAGTTCGCCGATCTTCTCCTGGCGGGGCTCAAGACCAACTCGAGGGCGGCGGGGTGAGCCTGCCGGCGGTGGAGGCCTTCCGGACGACCTCCGGCGCCGGCATCTACCGGCTGCCGCTCGAGGTCTTCCCCGGCTTTTGGGGCTACGCCCACTTGGTGATCGCCGGCGAGTATGTCCTCTTGGTCGACGCCGGCTCGGGCTTCGGAAGCTCGAACGAACACCTCGAGGCCGGCCTGGAGGCCGTGCGCCGCGATCACGATGATCGCGCTCGGTGGGAGCGGCTGACGCACATCGTCATCAGCCACGGTCACATCGATCACTTCGGCGGGCTTCCCTACGTTCGGGAGAGGTCAGGCGCGCCGATCGTCGTCCATGAGCTCGACCTGCGCGTCCTCACCGACTATGAGCAGCGGCTGCGGATCGTCGCCGGGAGGCTCAGGGAATTCCTGGGGGAGGCCGGCGTGGGGGAGGAGGAGGCTGAAGCGGTCATGTCGCTCTACCTCCTCAACAAACACCTCTTCACATCGATCCCGGTGGAGATCTCCCTCACCTCGAGCGAAAACCTGCTGGGGCCAATCGGCGTGCTGCACGTGCCCGGTCATTGCCCCGGGCAGATCGTCCTACGAGTGGACGACGTCCTGCTGACGGCCGACCACATTCTCCCCCATACGAGCCCGCATCAATCCCCGGAGCGCCTAAGCCTCTACACGGGCCTCGGGCACTACCTCGAATCGCTCGAACGCGTCCTGGCCTGGGCCGGCGAGGCGCGGCTGGGGCTCGGCGGACACGAAGGGCCGATCACCGACCTGCGGGGGAGAGTGCGCGCCATTCAGCGCCTGCACGGCGAGCGCCTCAGCCGGATCCTCGACCTGTGCGCGGAGCCGCGCACCATTGCCGAGGTCTGCCGGCACCTCTTCCCCGGGGTGAGCGGCTATCACGTGCTCCTGGCACTGGAAGAGACCGGGGCGCACATTGAGTATCTGGCGACGCGTGGGCGTATCTCGGTGGAGAACCTGGACGAGCTCGAGAGCGGCGCGACGACTGCGATCCGTTACCGCCGGCATGCCGGGCCACTCCCCGTTCGACCGTTCTTGGGCTTGGTAGGAGTGAAGGCCGCGGAGGGCGCGATCGCGGTGAACCCCGATCGTCCGCTCCAGAGAACGCCGGGATCCACCGCCGGGAGGGGTTCCGACCGGGACCCCATTTGACAAGGGCGTGGGGCGCACGGCTCCCCGAAGGAGAGGCGAGATGTACTCATTCGAACCGTCTGAAGAGCAACGCATGCTCATCGACGCCGCCCAGCGCTACGCGACCAACGACCTCCGGCCGGCCGCTCACGAGGCCGACGAGACGGGGCTTCTTCCGCCGGCGCTGATCGAGAAGGGCTGGGAGCTCGGCGTGCTCCAGGCCAGCATCCCCGAGTCGTTTGGGGGATTCGGCGAGCACTCGGCGCTCACCGGGGCGCTGGCGGCCGAGGAGCTGGCCTACGGTGATCTGGCCGGGGCCCTGGCGGCGATGGCGCCGGCGACGTATGCCATCCCCATTCTGCTGGCGGGAACTGAGGAGCAGAAGACGCGCCTCCTGCCGCCGGTGATCGAGGCCGAGTGGAAGCCCTACGTCGCCGCTTTCGTCGAGCCGCACTACGACTTCGACCCGAGCGCGATGCACACGCAGGCCGAACGGGAGGGGGAGGGCTACGTCCTCGCCGGCGAGAAGGCCTTCGTCCCCTTCGCCGATACGGCGAAAAGCTTCCTCATCTTTGCTTCGCTGGAGGGCAAGACTCAGGGGTTCATTGTGCCTGCCGGCGCCGCCGGGCTGAAGGTTGGGGAGCGGGAGAGCCTCCTGGGGCTCAGAGGCCTGCCGACGTTCCGCCTCCGGCTCGAGGGCGTGAGGGTGGGCGCCGAGGGGAGATTGGGCGGAGAGGCGGGCCATGATCCGGCGCCGCTCCTGGCGGCAACCAACGTGGCCGTGGCCGCGATTGCGGTGGGGCTCAGCCGGGCGGCCTACGACTATGCGCTGGCCTATGCCAAGGATCGCCAGGCCTTCGGTGCACCGATCGCCCAGAAGCAGGCGATTGCCTTCGGCCTGGCGGAGATGGCCACCGAGATCGAGGCCATTCGCCTCCTCGTTTGGGAGGCCGCCTGGAAGCTCGATCAGGGGAAAGAGGACGCGGCCAAGACGGCCTACCTGGCACTGATCGGCGCCAGCGACATGGCGATGATGGTCACCGACCGGGCCGTGCAGTACTTGGGCGGGCACGGCTACATCCGCGAGCACCCGGTGGAGCTCTGGATGCGCAACGGCCGGGGCATCCCGGCGTTTGCCGGGCTGGCGATGGTCTAGCGCCGGCGGCAAGAGGGAGAGGCGACGATGATCGA
>DATEAV010000333.1:0-4765 GCA_035288185.1 Anaerolineales bacterium
ATTACCGATGGTCGTCTGCCGGGGGAGGGGAGGTTAGCCAAGGAGGCAGGGGGCGGCGGAGCCGCCCCCTGCCTCCTTAGACCTCCAGCCCCCCCCCTCTCCGGTTTCGGCCAATGCGTAGGGGCGGCGTGGCACGCGGAGAGGGCCCCTCGGCTTTGCCTCGGGGGGCTCACCTGCGCCGCAGGTGCAGGTGTCGCGCGGGCTGGGGGGTGAGGTGGAAGGTATGAGCAGAGAAGGCCACGGCACACCTGCAGTTCGACGGGAGTGATGTCTGCACAAGTCTGCGCGGGATTCATTCACAGCCTCTGAGAATGACGTGCCTCCTGAAGAGACCCTTTCCGGCCTGATCACGCGCGCCCAGTCCGGCTTTTTCACCGTGCAGACGGAGCGTGGCTCGGTAGTCTGTCAGCTGCGGGGGCGGCTTAAGCGCCCCCAGCGCCAGACCGACCTGGCGGCCACCGGCGACCGGGTCCGAGTGCGCCTGCTCGAAGACGGCTCGGGGATGATCGAGGCCGTGGAGCCGCGCCAGCGTGTGCTCTCCCGCAGGGCGCCGACGGCCCGCGGCCGGGTGGAGCAGGTGATCGTGGCCAACCCCGATCAGGCCGTCTTCGTCTTTTCCTGCGCCGATCCGCCTCCCAACTTCCGCGTTCTCGACCGCTTCCTCGTTGTCGCCGAGCGGGAGGAGATCCCCGCCGTTATTTGCGCCAACAAGCTTGACCTGGTGGAGGTGAGAAGCGCCCGGGAGGCTTTTGCCGTGTATGACAAGATCGGCTACCCGGTGCTCTTCACCTCGGCGGTGACCGGCAAAGGAGTGGGCGGGCTGCGCAAGGCGCTGCGGGGCAAGATCAGCGTGCTCTCTGGGCCGTCGGGAGCGGGCAAGACGAGCCTGCTCAACGCCGTGCAGCCGGGGCTGGGGCTGCGGACGCGCGCCGTGCGCGAGAAGACGCGCAAGGGACATCACACGACGGTCGTGCCCGAGCTCCTTCCGCTTGAGGGCGGTGGGTATGTCGCCGATACGCCCGGGCTGCGGTCGGTCGGATTGTGGGACATCGAGCCCGAGGAGCTCGACGCGTATTTCCCCGAGATCCGGCCGCTCGTGCGGGACTGCGAGTTCAACGACTGCACGCACCTGCACGAGCCCGGCTGTGCCGTGATCGCCGCGGTTGAAGCGGGAAAGATCGACCCTGAGCGCTACGATTCCTACTGCCGCATGCGGATCACGCCGGGGGATCAAGTCTCGCGGTGAGTCTCACCGCGGAGAACGCAGAGGGCGTAGAGATCCCCTGAATGGTAGCTGCGCACACCGCGTTCTGCGCGGTGAAATCCTTGGTCCTTCACTTCGTTGGTCTGGAAGACCTGCGGTCAGTCCTACGGCGAGGTCGGGAGGCCCTCGTAAGATCGGCTGAGCCTCGACTCCGTCTCCAAGTATGGCCCCCGGAGCCATGCTGTGTCGGGGTCTCCTGACCCGACACGGAGCACGACCGATGGTCTCCTGGCTGGGAGACCCTCGCCGAACAGGGTGCGTGGTGGGACTCGCCGCAGAGCACGCAGAAAGCGCATAGATTCGGGGAATTCTTGGCACGGATCTGGAGTCGAGGCTTCAGCCGGCCATGGACCGGATGGCCCGGGTGGCTTGGGCCTCGACACCGTTGGCTTGAAAGGCTCCTGAGCCTGGACGAAACCTCCCGCCTTGCTCCGCCGGCCCCGCCAGCCTAGAATGGGATCCGAGGCGACGAAGATGAGACGCGTGGCTACTGCCGCACTCTTGCTCGGAATCTCGCTTGCGCCTCAGGCCAGCCAGGCCGTGGCGCAGGGCGAGGGTGGCCGCTACTACCCTGAGACCGGTCACAGCCTCGGGGCCTCGTTCATCGAGTTCTACGACTCCCTGGGGGGGACCGAGATCCTCGGGTATCCGATCAGCGAGCCTTTCGTTGATCCGCTGAGCGGTTGGCTGATCCAATACACCGAAAACGCCCGCATGGAGCTGGTTCCCTCACGCCAGGAGGGCGAATCCCGCCCCCGTCTTTCTTCGCTGGGTGAGGCCCTCGGCGGCTGGGAACCACCACTCGAGGCGCCGGGAGGGATCTTCGGCAGCAGCGCCAACTGCCGCTTCTACTCCGAATCCCACCACAACGTCTGCTACGCCTTTCTGGACTTTTACGAGAGCCACGGTGGGCCGGCCGCATTCGGCTACCCGATCTCGGAGTTCACTCTCGAGGCCGGGCGCATCGTCCAATACTTCCAGGCTTTTCGCTTCGATTGGCATCCGGAGGATCCCGGCGGAGGGCGCGTGCGCCTCGCCCGGCTCGGCCGCGCCCATTTCGAACGCCTGGGCTACGACCTCGAGCTTCTCCGGCCGCGGCGGCCGGATGATCTCTCCGCCTTTGTTGTCACCGAGCTCCGGCTGAACGCCTCCCTGATGGTTCCGGTGGCCCCGTCGGCGGGCTCCCAGACGGTCTTCCTGGCGGCGCGCGATCAGACTCTCGGCCCCGTCGCACGCGCCGCCGTCATGCTCGTGGCGCACTTCCCCAATGGCGATCGGACCCTCGTCATGCCGCTCACCGACGACCGGGGCGTGAGCCGGCTCACTCTGACCTACGAAGGTGTTCCTCCCGGAAGCACGGTCGATCTCGAGTTCTGGGTGGTCTACGGTGAGCTGCAGGCCGTTACGCGCGATTCGTTTCGCATCTGGTGGTGATGCTGATCTTCGAGGACATCCGCCGGGCTGGCAGGCGTAGGCTTTTCGTTCTCATGGGCGTGCCCTGGGAAGCCACGCCGCGAGCGTGGGTGAGCCTCCCCCTCGCCGCCGCCCTCGGCATGCTGATCGCGGCGGCCGCCTCCCCCGGCCAGCCGGTCGGGGGGACGATCCTCACGGGGATCGGCTACGGGGCTCTTCTCCACCTGGCGGAGGCGATCCACACGATCGGGCACACCGTGAGTGGGCGGGCAGTCGGCTCGCCGATGACGGCCAACGTGCTCACCGCGACGGTGCACAGCAACGAGTACGCCGCCTCCCCGGAGCCTGTGCCCGGCCACATCCACATCGGCCGCGCGCTGGGCGGCCCCCTGGCCAACCTGGCGGTAGGGCTGATGGCCATCGGCCTGAACGCCTGGGTCGGCTCTCCGTGGCTCCGATTCTTCTCCCAGGTCAACCTCCTCGTTGGTGCCGCTGCCCTGCTGCCCATCCCCACAATCGACGGCTCGGTGATCTGGCGCGAGCTGCTCAGGCGGAGGCGCGCATGAGGCATGAGCGTCGCGGCAGACCCTCTACCGCAGATATCGCAGAGGACGCTGAGTTCTCTAGGAAGACTCTGCGTTCTCAGCGCTCTCTGCGGTGAGAATCCCGACCATGTGGCAATGCCCAAAGTGTGGGCAGGAGTTCACCCGGAGAGGTCAGCCGCACTCGTGCGGACCCTACCGTGTGGATGACTACCTGGAAGGCAAGCCTGCCGCCGGCGTAGCTCTCTACCGCCTCTTCGAGTCGCTCGCCCTGGGAATCGGCGACGTCGTCCCAGCCCCGGCCAAGACGCGCATCGGGTTCCAACACGGCCGCATCTTCGCCGCGGTCAATGCCGTGCGCGAGGCGCGCATCGATGTCCATATTGTCACCTCCAGCCCGATCTGCAGCCCGCGCATCCGCCGCGTGGAGAGCCTGGGGCCGGCTGACCACGTCAACCACTTCTCGATCGAATCAACGTCGCAACTCGACGAAGAGGTCGCCGCCTGGCTGCGGGCCGGATACCGTTGGGGAGGAGGGGCGGCGGCCTGAGGGGACGCATCGCGCGGCCTTCGACGGGGGTGGCAGAAAAGGGTGATCAGTTACTCGGTGATCGGTCGTCGGTGAAGGCCCGAGTGCATGTCGAAGCCGGGCGAGTTCCATCCACGCCCTTCGACTGCGGCCGCAGGGTGAACCCCTGCTGGTGAGGTCGAAAGGCGGCCTCCGCTCAGGGCGCTGCGGGTGACGAGAGCGCGATGTTCCAGGGAGATCGCCCCCTGAACGGAGCGATGGCTGAGCGAAGCGAGAGCAGAGCGAAGTTGAAGGGGGTGGAAGGAACGGCGCCCCTCGACTAGGGAAATGTGCTCGTAGCGGGGGCGCGCCCCTTACCCCCGCTCTCTCCCCTGCGGGGAGAGGGCCTGTGCTCTCGTCGCGGGGCTAGAGAGCGGCCTCTGCTCAGGGCGCGGCGGGACGAGGAGAGCGCGACATCACAGGGACATCGCCCCCCGAACGGAGCAATGCCTGAGCGAAGCGCAGGCAGAGCGCAGTTGAAGGGGGTGGAGGCAAAACGCCCTTCGGATGCGGCCGCTGGGTGGGACCTTGCTGGTGGGGCTCCGGCCGCTAGAGCGGCCTGAGGACGCGGTCCTCGCGGAGCCGTTTGAACCACAGCGAGGCGCCTCGAGGCATCGACTCGATGGCCGCCTCCTGCCAGGCGCGGACACCCAGTCCCTGGACCGTCTGGGGCTTGTAGCCCACGGCCCGCCAGGCGCCCACGTGGCGGGCCAGGTAGGGAGCCAGGAAGAGGAGCGAGGCCTCGCTCTGCAGCTCCGCCGAGGCCGTCTCCACGGTTTCCATCAGAGCCGGGATGGCCTCGTCGAGAGGCAGGCCGGGCTCGAAATACAGCTCGTCCACGCGCGTGACGAGGTTCTCCACTTGCCAGCCCGCCACGCCGGCCAGCTGGCTGTCGCGCTCGATCAGGAGGTAGGCCTTCTCGCCGAAGGTGGCCATGACGTCGGCCCGCGTCATTCGCTTGCGGCTGTGCGTGACGCG
>DATEAV010000334.1:0-7442 GCA_035288185.1 Anaerolineales bacterium
GGCCCGAGGCGACGCCCACGAGTGCGCCTCTCAGCCCGGGCGATGTGACACGCGTCACACTGGCTGAGGCGAAGGCCGCGTACGACAACGACACGGCCGTCTTCCTGGACGTCCGCTTCTCCGATGACTTCGCCGTCGGCCACATCCCCGGCGCCGTCTCGATCCCCCTGAACGAGCTCGAGGGCAGGCTCGGGGAGCTCGACCCCAGCGACTGGATTGTCACCTACTGCACCTGACCTGCGGAGGAATCGAGCGCCGGTGCGGCGTTCCTCCTGCTGCAGAACGGGTTCACGCACGTCCACCCGATCCTGGGTGGTTACCGGGCATGGGTGGAGGCTGGCTACCCGATCGAGCCCTAAGCCCGCTGGCCGCTTTCTTGCACCGAGGACCGGGATGACTCTTGACGGCGAGAACGGCGCTTTGAGCCTGCGCCCCCAACCATGACGACGACTCCGACCTACCGCGCCTCCCCCACCCAGGCGCCGAGGCGCATCCGGGGGGGACCCTCAGGATCGACCGAGGCCGCTCGTCGTAGCGGCGCGATCTCGGGACATCGCCTTCTTCGAGGCCTGCTGGCCTGCGTCGTGGCGTCTGGGTTTCTTGCGGTGATCCTGGCCCTGGGGTGGTACATCTATTTCCTTGCTGCCGGGATCATCGCGCCGGGCGTTCACGCTGGCGCTGTGGATCTCGCCGGGAGGGACGTGGAGGAGGCGGCTGTCGCCATCGATCAACACTACAACCAGGAGGTTCGCCTCCTGGCGATCGACACTAGCGAACCAGGTCGCTTCTGGTCGGTGAGCCCGGGCGAGGCGGGGCTCAGCGTCGATGCCTTGGCGACGGCGCAGGCCGCTCTCTCCGTCGGCCGAGGGCCCGACCCTCTAACCGGGCTCTCCCAACTCCTGCAGAGCCTGCAGACAGGTTGGCAAGTGACGCCGATCGTCCGGATCGACGTCGAGGCGGCACGCCTCGGGCTTGAAAGATGGGCGGCCACGGTGGACGTGCCTGCCGTCGAAGGGACCCTGTCGCTGGGAGAGGGCCAGATCACCCAGGCCATGGGGAGCACGGGAAAGTCGCTCGATGTCCAGGCCAGCCTCTCGCTGCTCGAAGCCGATCCGTCGTCCATCCTGCTCACGTATCAGTTCGTCCCGCTGGTGATGGACCCGGTGGCGCCGGCGATCCAGGACGTGTCGGCAGCCGCGGCACAGATCCAGGCGATTCTCGACTCCTCGCCGACGCTGACAGCGTTTGATCCCGTGACCGACGAGCGGTTCGCCTGGTCGCCCGGGCGAGAGGCGGTGGCCGCGTGGGTCCGCGTGGAGAGAGAAGAGCGCGCCTACGCGGTGACCGTGGATCCTGCGCTTGTGCGCGGCTATATCGAGGCCTTGAACGGCGGTCTGGGGCCCGAGCGCACTCTCGACCTGGACGAGGCCTCAGGCGCGCTTCTAGGCGCAATGGAAGGCCAGGAGGCCCGGGTCGCGATTGTCCGCTACCTGCCGACGACGCGCGTCGTCGGGCCGGCCGACACCTGGATCGCGATCGGGGCTCAGGTGGGGATGCCCTACTGGGTCGTGGAGCAAGCAAACCCGCAGGCAGCCGGGCGGGGGTTCCGCTCCGGCGAGACGATTACCATCCCGCCTCGCGACGCCTTGCTCCCGCTGCCGATTGTGGTCGACAAGCGAATCGTCGTCAGCATCAGCGAGCAGCGGCTGTACACCTACCAGGATGGCGCCCTTCTTGGCGAGCACGTCATCAGCACCGGGATCGCGAGCTCGCCCACGCTGCCCGGTATCTTCCAGATCCAATCCCACTACGAGAACGCATACGCCTCGAACTGGGACCTGTGGATGCCCCACTTCATGGGGATCTATGAGGCCGTGCCGGGCTTCTGGAACGGCTTTCACGGGCTGCCGCTCCTCTCCAACGGCGTCCGGTTGTGGGCCAACGTCCTCGGCCGCCCCGCCTCCTTCGGCTGCATCATTCTGACGCTCGACGATGCCGAGTGGCTCTACGGCTGGGCTGAGGAGGGCGTCGTGGTCGAAATCCGCCGCTAGCGGCGGGCGGCGACGTTCGCCGAAACGTCAGGCGAAGCCCCACTGCATTTCTTCATTAATCACACGCCGAGGGAATGCTCCTCTGCCGTAAGGCCTCTTCCCCGCACCCACGACCTTCGCAGCTCGCCTCCCACAAGCCCGCGCCTTCCTCCCAGTCCCCAATCTGGCTATACGCAGTTGGCGGCGCGTCCGCTTGGCCTCCCCAGAGCCTACTATCCAGCTCAAGGCAAACCGCAAGACATCGGCCGCGAATCGTCAGCGTTGAACAGCCAGGGGTGTCTTGGCCCGTCAGGCTCGCCCGGGCGAACGTGGCAGGCCCTCTACTCTTCCGGGCGGCCTGAGGGCGCTTGCGTCGGGCCGAACCGGCCCGATGACAAGACACCGGAAAGTGGATAGAATTGCTCGTGTTCGGGTTTGGCGAGCCTCGGCTCGCAGGTTTCGGGGCAAGGAGGCGTCGATGGCGCGCATGACATTCGTGATTGCGGCGGGAGTGGCGCTTGGAACCTCCGTTGTGATCACCCGGCTAGGCGTTGCAGAGGTTGGCCCACTCCCTCTCGTCGCGCTACGCCTGACCGTCGCCTGTCTCGCCTACGCGGCCCTTTGGCTCATCCGCCGGATCCGCCTGCCACGAGGGCGACGGACGTGGATCGACATCGCCGTCGTGGGCCTCACACAGGTGGTCCCTCTACTCCTCTTCACAACCGCACTCCAATTCATCTCGAGCGGTGTGCTCACGGTCTTCATTTCCCTCGTGCCGCTCCTCACCTACCTGCTCGCCGCGCGCCTTCTCCGCCAGGAGCGGCTCGGGACCCTGGGGCGGCTCGGGCTCGCCGTCGGATTCGGAGGGGTGCTGCTTCTTCTGGCAACAGGCACGACCGGATTGGCGGCAGGCAGCGGTGACTTGCGAGGTCACTTCCTGGCGTTGGGAGGGTCCGTCCTTGCGGCGTTCTCGACGGTCTACGCCCGGCGCCGGCTGCGGGAGATCGAAGCCGTTGTCGTGACGGGCGGGCAGTTTCTGGCCGCCTGGGCGATCGCGGCCCCGCTCTCGCTCGCGTTCGGTGAGTTTCACCTGGCGCAATTCACGTGGCGGGGCTGGCTGGCGATCGGATATGGTGGCCTGGTCGGCTCGTTCTTCGCCTTCCTGCTGATGTTCGAAATGATCCGCCGCTACGGAGCGACTCCTTCGGTCTTGCCCGCGTACGTTATGCCTCTCGTCTCTTCCCTCTTTGGGGCGCTTCTCCTGGGGGAAGTGATCACGCCGGAACTGATCGCTTCCGCGGCGGTGATCCTTTGCGGGGTGTTCATGGCGGGGAGATCGGAGAGGGCGTCACGCGAATCGGGCGCAATCCCCCAAGCTCGGAGATCGTCAGAAGTCGCCTAGCTGCTGCGGGAAGCCGACCTCCCGCGAAGGGCGCGGGACAATGTTCGGTCGCGCCGGTGTCGGGGTCTCCCGACCCCGACACAACAGGCAGGATCGAGGCCTCGTCCGTCGGCCCCGCGGGTGGCACGGGTGATAAGTCCACTGGGAATGCGTAGGGGCGCACACCTGCCCAGAACCGCACACCCGCACCCCGTTCGGGCCGCGAAGCCCTCCCGAAGGACATCGGGACGATGCGGCCCGCCGGCCGTTCGCCCCGCGGGCTGGCGCCCTCACGGGGACGGCCCGGACGGGGGGCGAGACGGCCTGCAGCGCACCGCAGGTGCGGTGCAGGTGGGTGCTGGGCGTCCGTGCGCCCCTACCCTGCCGTGGATGCGAGCGGGCACGGGAGATGGTTCGTCCTGATTGAAGTTCGCAGGGTATTTCGAACGGTTGTGGTCAGCGGGTCGTACCGCGGTGAATGTCCTTCGGAATGCGTAGGGCGAAGCACACCGACACACCGCCGAGGATCTTTCCATTTCTCGGGACCCCCGCTAGCCGAGATTCCCGTCTCCGATGGTGTGCTTCGCCCCTACCCTCACCATCAATCCTTCCCACTGTGGCGGCGGAGCATCGGGTGCGCGAGAGAGACCTCGACGGAGGGCGCCTCCATCTACGCTCGCGTGATTCAGCGACTACGGAACCTGGCGGTGTGAAAAGAAGGTTGGAACGCGGAAGGGCAGGTCTCGCCGGGAAGATCACCCGGCACTAACGGAGACCCGCCCCTACGGTTCCCGCGAAGATGAAGGCTACAGGTAGCTCTCGAGCAGCGCGCCGACTTCGGCCATGGTGAACACCGGGCCGTCGACGCAGACAAGCTTGCCGCCCAGGTTGCAGCGGCCGCACTTGCCGATGCCGCAGTGCATGCGGGCTTCGAGGGTGACGTAGCACTGCTCGGGCGCGAAGCCCATTTCGGCGAGCATCTTCTCCACGAAATAGATCATGATCGGCGGGCCGCAAGTGATCGTGACGGCGTTCTCGGGCGAGGGAGCGACGCGCGCCAGCAGGTTGGTGATCAGGCCGATGTTGTGATCCCAGGTGGCGTCCGGCTCGTCGACGGTGAGGTGGAGATCGGTGTCGGGGGCGCTCCTCCAGTCGTCGTATTCATCCGTGAAAACGAGGAGCGAGGGATGACGGGCCGCCCACAGAATGCTGAAGTGGCCGTAGTCGGCGCGCCGATCCAAGACGGAGTGGATCACCGGGCGCAGCGGCGCACCGCCGATCCCGCCGCCGAGGACGATCAGGTTCTTCCCCACAAAATCCTGCATCGGGAAGCTGTTGCCCATCGGCCCGCGCACCCCGACGTAATCCCCGGCACCGAGCTCGTGCAGGCCCGTGGTGACCGAGCCCAGCCGGTTGACGGCGAACTCAAGGACCCGGCCTCCCTCCTGGCCCGGGCTTGGGCGGCCGGGGATCGAGGCGATTCCGAAGGGCGCCTCACCCTTGCCGAAAACGGAGACGAAAGCGAATTGTCCCGGACGGTGGCCGGCGAAGGCCTCGGACCCGCCGTTCTGCATCTCCACTCCGAAGAGCTTGATCTCGGCGGCCAGATCCCGTACCTCGACCAGCCTGCCTAGAAACGGCAGCATCGGATTCGAAGACGCTTGTTCAGCCATTCGGTCCGCTCCAGGCCGGCGCGGCCTCACCCCACCACCAGGTGCGAGAGCACTTCGGTGATGTCGATGTTCACCGGACACAGGTCGATGCACCGGCCGCAGCCCGTGCAAGCCTGGTGTCCGTACTGCTCCGGGAAGTAGTGAAACTTGCAGAAGAATCGGTTGCGCAGGCGCTGGCCCTTGCCGGCGCGCGGGTTGTGGCCACCGGCGATGCGCCGGTAGGGTTCTCCCGCGCAGCTGTCCCAGCAGCGGATGCGTTCATAGAGCTCCCGGCCGTCCTCAGCCGGAAGGGCCTCGTCGCGAACGTCGAAGCAGCGGCAAGTGGGACAGATGTAGGCGCAAAGGCGGCAAGATAGACATCGCTCGGCCATCTGCTCCCAGAACGAGTCCTGGAAGTGCGGCGGCCAGGCAAGCCTATCGGGGACCGGGATCGGATCGGTGAGCGCGGAACGAGGAGGCTCACCCTCGGTTTCGGTGAGCTCCGCGCCATCGAGCAGGGCGCGCCCTTTCTCGGTGACAGGCTGCACGGCGAATCCGTTCTCGGTCTCGAAGAGCATGAGGTCGACGTCGCTGGCGTCGTCGGGCCCGCCGCCCACGCTCTTGCAGAAGCAGGTCGGGCCCATCTCGGGGCAAGCCAGCCCGATCAGCGTCGATCCTTGCCTGCGGCGCTGATAGTAGGGGTCGGCGGGCTCCTTCTCCAGGAACGCGGCGTCGAGGACGCGTACGCCGCGCGCGTCGCACGGGCGCACCCCGAAGAGGATCTGCTCTCCTTCGGGAAGGCTCTCGCTCAGGCGGATGCGGCGGGACCCGCCGGGTTCATCGGCCGGCAGGCGCTCGATCAGAAGCAGGCGTTCCGTCGGCGGGAAGAAAGCCTGCTTGATCGGGGTTACGGGCCGCTGGGGATCCTTGCCAGTGAATGCGATCTCGTCGGCGTTTCCGACGCGCCGGTAGAGGAGAACCCCCGCCTCTTCCTTGGGCGCGATGAGAAGCCTGTCTCTGGCCAGAGCATTGAGCCAGGCGTGGAGGGCGGAAGGCGTGAGGACCTTCATGGCCGCCCCTCCCCGCGATCGAGAACCGTCACCAGCGGCCCCGGAACGGGCGCCAGGCCGGCGCGGTAACCGAACGCCGTCTCGATTTCCCTGGCCAACATGCGGTTCAGGTGCGAGATCGGGATGTTCATCGGGCAGGCTCGCTCACACTCGTTGCAGCCGACGCACCGGCCAGCCAGGTGATAGGCCCGTCCCAGGTGAAAGGCGCGCTTCTCGCTCAGCCCGATCCCCATCCCGAGCCAGGTCGAATCGTCACGCTCGAAGAGGCAGGTCGGGCAGTTGCACATCGGGCAGGCCTGGCGGCAGGCATAGCAGCGCAGGCAGCGGTCGAATTGCTCCAGCCAGTAGGCCAGGCGCTCCTCCGCCCCCAGGCCCGAGAGCCGGTCGAGCGGATCCTCCTCCAGGGTAGCCGGAGGCGCCGCGAAGGGCTCTCCGATCAGAGTGTCACTGACGACGGGAGTGCGTTCCGCGCAGCGGAGGCAGCGCGCCTGCAACGGCCCCTCCCCCGGGGAAGCCTCGTCGGGGATCGACCTCTGCCCCGCCCCCTCCAGGACACCGGGGCATACGACTCCGATGACGTGTACCTGCTCGCGGGCGAATTGGTTTTCGGCCAGGAGCACGTTGATCGCCCGGCTATCGCAAGCCTTCACAACAACCCCAACAGGCCTGGCCGGCTCGCCCTTCTTCCCCGGCCGCAGACGGGCGGGCAGATAGGCTGCGAGGTTGTGAGTGCAGGCCTGGTTCCAAACCAGGCGGCTCGCCCCCTCAGGGCTTTCGACGAACACGGGCCGCGCCCGGCCGCGGGGGCCGATCTCATAGCCGATGACGCAGGCGACAGCCCCGGTCTCGAGTAGCTCGCGGGCCTTGGCCTGGATGGAGGCCGTGTGGCTCATCCCCCGCCTCCCGGCCTCTCGGGCGCCGCTCCAACGGAAGACCACGAGGCGAAGGCCGGCGCCGCAGGCGACCCGGCCCGCCAGGTGCACGGGCCGAGGCGCCGCACCGTCTCGGTGAACTCCTCAACGATTCGGGCGAACCGCTCGCCCTCCGAGGCCGAGACCCAATCGAGCCGCAGGCGGTCGGGCTCGAGGCCGGCGAAGCTCATGAGCGCACGGACGACGGGCAGGCGCTTTGCCGTCCGGTGATTGCCGTTGTCGTAATGACATTCGCCGATGTGGCATCCGAGGACGAGCACCCCGTCGGCGCCATGATCGAAGGCGCGCAGGATCAATTCCGGGGCCACTCTCCCCGAGCAGGGGACGCGGACAGCGCGCAGATTGGGCGGGTAGCGCAGGCGGGCCGTTCCAGCGAG
>DATEAV010000335.1:0-2027 GCA_035288185.1 Anaerolineales bacterium
CCCCAACACTCCCCGACGTTCGGGCAGCGGGCCTCCTCGCACACGGTGTGCAGCGACTTGCTGCGCATCAGGTTGCGCAGCCACTCGTAGGTCTCGCCCGAGGGCGCCCGGACGCGGATCCAGTCCGGCCGGCGCAGGGGCGGCGAGGCCGAGACGATCTCTTCGACGGGAAGGGTTGGCGTGTGAGGATCCATCGGCGCCGGAGATTCTACCGCGTCCGCCGCGACAGGATGTGCAAGCCTCCGGCGCAGCGCGGCCTCCCCGCAGAAGGGCGGGGGGCGCACTGGCGATGGCGCTCCCGGCTCGGCCGCCTACGGTGCGGGCGTGTGAATCAAAGTGAACGTAGTGTCTTCCGAGATGGGAGCCTGCGACCGCACGTACTCCTTGCGGGCTACTTCCTCGCCGCCCAGAAGCTCCCAATCGCGGGCGAGGTACGGGATGGCCAGCGTTCCTGAAAGGGCGCCCGCATCCGACGTCATCGAGAGGTCGTCGACATGCATGGCGAAGTAGGAGGTGCTCCAGTAGCGGCCCGTCGGCATGTCCGACGTCGTGGCCTGCGGGCAGCTGACCGTTCCGCCCTCGGTACTGTCGCCCGGGTGATAGGTCAGGTTCACTTCCGTCAGTCCATCGCCCCCGAGAATCAGCGGCAGCTTGATCACGTCGAACTCGCCGCCGCCGCGTACGCCGGTGATCGTGCATCCGCCGGGGGCCACCTCGAACGTCATGCTTTCGTTGTAGAGAACCCCCGATCCGAACACCTCGAGCTCGGAGAAGACGATGGCATTGGCCAGGTCGGCTACCGGTTTGAGCCGCAGGGGGATCTTGGCCGTCATGACCGACTCGAATCCGCCGATCCCCTCTTCCTTGACGGTGATGATGGAGGTCATCTCCAGGTCGAAGCGGTAGCACTTCTCCATCAGCCCACGGGCGGTGGTGGTGACCTGGGCCAGCGCCGCATCGGAGGCGAGCCCGAGTTCACCCAGGAGCCACAGGTTCAAATACTCAGTCGGGAGCCGGGTAAGGTTGTCGTCGGCGACGCAGTCCTCGTGAGCTTCCGCCAGGCAAGCCTCGGCCAGCTGCAGGACCAGGTCGTCCGGGGGAACGGTGAAGCCTTCCCCTTCATTGATGCCGAGCTCTTCGAGGTACTTCTTTTGGAGGCCGAGCTCGAAGAGTTCACGCGCCTCGTCGCAGCCGACGGCAGTCGCGCCATGAGGCTGTGCCGGCGGAACGGCCAACGCCGAACCTCCGTGACCGACGCTGCTCTGCGCCGGCTCGCCGCCTGCTTCCACTCGGCGGACGAAGGCATCGTAGTACGCCGCCACCAGCGACCGAGCCTCACCCTCGATCCCCGTGCTCAGACCCTGCTGGCGAGCCCGCAGGAGAACATCGGCCAGTTGATGGGCGAAACGGTTCGCCGGGGAAGTTGGCAAATGATCCAATAGAGCCTGACGTTCGCCAGCCGCGGCTCGCCCGACCCCGAATCCGCCGGAGTGCAAGACCAGGACCTGGACAATTTCCGGATCGGCTCCCGGCGGCTGGAGATGAAAGTCCCCGCCCTCGGCCACGAATCCAAACGTGATCTGCTCCGCCAGCGGAATGTCCAGGGCCGGCTCGATGGTCAGCATGGCGATCTCGTGAAACTGCAGATCGACGGGACCGATGACTACGGCGCCGCCGAGATCATCCAAGGGCAGATCGGTGATCTGGCGCAGCGGGGTGAGGCTGATCTCGACCGACAGTGGCAGGGCGCCTTCCGGTACAGAAAGCGTGTAGCGGGTCCCGTCCGACCCCGTGGCCTCGATCGTGCCTCCGGCCGCCGAGATCAGGGCGTGGGACGCTCCGGAGGGATCGAGCTCCGGGCGGACAGACGATGGATTCGCCGGCGCATCGAAAAGGGCGGTGTAGTCCTTCGAAGATCCCCCGCCAAGGCTCGACGCCGAACAGGCAAGGCCGGCGGCGGCTAGCGCGAACCCGGCCAGGGCGATGGGCCACACATGGAAGAATCTCTTGTCTTTCGGGCGAGCGAT
>DATEAV010000336.1:0-2977 GCA_035288185.1 Anaerolineales bacterium
CGTGCCCGTAGAAGCGATAGCCGGTGAAGGGATCGACCCGGGCCGGCTTCAGCAGGCCGATCTCATCGTAGTTGCGCAGCGCCTTCACCGAGACACGGCTGAGCTTGGAGAATTCGCCGATCTTGAGCATGCTCCCTCTCCCGGGACGAATGGGCTTCGAAGGCCTTCGCTGTCAATCTACACCCTCCCCCAAGGGGAGAGTCAAGTGGGGATCGACGCTCACGGGGGGCTATTCTTGTGCCGCCGCCGACTCGTGGCTGTCTTGCCAGGCACTTGTCGAGGCTGTCCCTCGGGACCGCCGAGGAGGTTAGCCGGTACCCTGATCGCAGGGGCGGCTCGCACCGGGAAGATCACCGGTACCCCGTTCGGGCCGCGAGCCCCGGTGGCCCGCCGGCCGTTCGCCCCGCGGGCTGACGCCCACACACCTGCCCCGAACCGCAGGTGCGGGGGGTCGCCGGCCCGGACGGGGGGCGAGACGGCCTTCAGCGAGCTGCCCTCCACGTGGCGTGAAGGGGGCTATCGCCCCAGGGCGCGGAGGATGGCCGACGCGAGGATCGTCGGGGCCGCCCCATTGGGACAGCAGCCCACATCATCAGGCCTCCTGGGCGTTCCATGGAACGCCCCTACAGGCCCAATCTGGGAAAGGAGAAGGGGGTGGCCGTTCGGAGGGCACCGGCTAGAACTTGGCCGCCGCCTCTTGCAGCATCAAGCGTGTCTGCGGGGAATACCAGGCCTGGACGAACTCGACGTTCTTCTGCTCAAGCCCGGCTTCGATCTCTGCGCAGACGGGGCCCACCCGATTGGCCTTGATCTGGGCAAAGGCCGCCCCGGGCATCTCCGCCAGCAAGCGCGCCTGCTCGATGCTTTGCGCGATCAGATCATCCGCCGGGACGATGCGGTCCACGAGCCCCAACGCCAGCGCCCGCTCCGGCATGTGGAACTCGCCGCCGTCGGTGATCTGTCGGGCATTGTATTGCCCGACCAGGGCCATCAGGATGCGATCCGCCACAAAGGGCACCGGAACGCCGAGACGGATCTCGTTGAGCCCGATCAATTTCCGACCCTCGGCAATGAAGCGGTAATCACAACACAGAGCCAGGATGCAGCCTCCGGCCGTGGCATGGCCTGGGATCGCGGCGACCGTAGGCTTGGGCAACGCGTAGAGGCTGAGGCAGAGACGGCTGAAGGACGTGAGAAACGTGTGGAATTCGTCGGCGGGCCGATCCAAGAGACCTGGGATGTCGAGGCCAATCGAGAAGAACTTGGTGTTGGCGCTCGAGAGAACCAGTGCCGCCGTGTCGGGATCGTCGTGAGCGCGCTGGATCGTCCGGGCGAGAGAGCCCATCAGCCCAGGGCCAATGGCATTCGTCACCCCATGGTGCATCTCGGCAACGACGACTCCGTCGTGGCGTCGGAGGGCCAGATCCGGTTCTTCCAAAGGGTCCTCCAGTCGAGGGCGCCTCAGCGGTCGCCGTAGCCGTCGGGATGGGTGCTGTGCCAGGCCCAGGCGCTGGCCACGATGTCATCCAGATCGGGATGTTGAGGCTTCCACCCCAGCTCACGGCGGATCTTCTCGGAGGAAGCGACCAGTCGGGGGGGATCGCCGGGGCGGCGTGGAGTTTCCCTCTCGGGGATCGGGTGTCCCGTGACGCGCCGGGCGGACTGGATCACCTGCCTCACCGAGTAGCCGGATCCGTTGCCCAGGTTGTAGATCAGACAGTCGTGGCTTTCGAGGCCGGCCAGGGCCAGGAGATGGGCGGAGACCAGGTCGGAGATGTGGATGTAGTCGCGGATGCAGGTGCCGTCGGGGGTGGGATAGTCGGCGCCGAAGATGCGAGCCTCGGACGACCTCCCGAGCGCCACACGCAGGACGAGGGGGATGAGATGACTTTCGGGCTGGTGGTCCTCGCCGTGACCGGCAGTCGCCCCGGCGGCGTTGAAGTAGCGGAGGGCGGCGAAGCGAAGCTCAAAGAGGCGGCGATACCAATCGAGCGCCTCTTCCACCGTGCGCTTCGTCTGCCCGTAGACGTTGGCAGGACCGAGAGGGGCCTCCTCGCTGAGGGGCTCGTCGCTTGAGGCATAGACCGCGGCGCTGGAGGATAGGACGAAGCGGCGTACGCCCGCCCGGACGGCGGCCTCGATCAGCCCCAGGGAGAGGACTACGTTGTTGTGGAAATACTTGCCGGGGTCGGTCATGCTCTCGCCGGCCTCGATGAAGGAGGCGAAATGCAGCACGGCGTCGAAAGGTTCAGAGGCGAGGGCCGCTTCCAGCCTCGGGCGGTAGGCCAGATCGGCGTGGACAAAACGGGCCTCGGGTGGGACGGCGGCGCGGTGGCCGGTGGCGAGTGAATCATAGACGGTGAGGCGATGGCCGGCCTGGAGGAGCTCGCGGGCGGCCGCCGAGCCGATGTAACCAGCGCCCCCTGTCAGGAGAATGTTCATGCGGTCCTCATGTTCGCGGGAGGCAGGTCGGTGATCAGTGATCAGTTACTCAGTGATCAGTTACTCGGGGATCGGTTACTCAGCACCCGGTGCCCCGGTGCCTGATTACAGACCACTGATCACCGATCACTGATCACCCATCACCATCTGCACGACCTATCCTTCCAGCACTGTCAGCCTCGCCAGAGAGGCGGCCAGCCTCTTCGTGCCGCGCTCCCCGAACTCGATGGTGACCTCTTCGTCGTCGTTGGCCAGGCGCGATTCCAGGACGATGCCCTCACCGAAGGCCGGATGCTGGACGCGCATTCCGGCGCGGTAGCGCGCTGTCGGCGCAGTCGGCCGAGGCTCCCAACGGGTCTGGCGTTCGTAGGTGGCCTCGGCGCGCGTGCGCCGCCCGACGAAATCGCCGGCGATGAGATCGGGCGGGATATCTTCGAGGAAGCGCGAGGGCTCGGTGACGCCGGAGGTGCCGAACTGGGAGCGGCGGAAGGCGCGCACCAGGTGCAGGCGGTCCTTGGCCCGCGTGATCCCGACG
>DATEAV010000337.1:0-3692 GCA_035288185.1 Anaerolineales bacterium
AGATGGAGCGACGTCGGGTTGGCGATGATCACCGCGTCGGGCTTCCCGCGAAGCAGGGCGGCTGAGATCTCCCGCTCGACGGGCAGCCCGGCGAGCTCCTGCTCCGGCAGAGTGGATTTCCCGGTGCGAAGCAGGACGATGGCGCGCTCGCCCAGCGCCTGCAGGTTCCTCAGGTGGCGGCGCCCCACCGAGCCAAGGCCGGCGATCAGAAAGCGGGTCATCCCGGCCTCATTTCCTCCGCGGGGCGGTATGCATCGGAGACCGGGGCCGCGGGCCCGGCGGGAGGCGCCTGCCGGATCTCCTCTCCATCCAAAAGAAGGCCCAGCCGCATGTAGAGCGTCCAGAGCTTTCCGCGAAGGTTCAGATTCTCCGCCGCGTGGCGGTTCAACGCTGTTCGCCGCGGGCTTGGGGCGGGCGAGGCGACCTCGTAACCCAGCGCCTCGGCCTCACGACGCATCGAAGACGTCACAGCGTTACCAATGTGGCGGCAGAATCGCTCCGCCGTCGAGAGACGAAGATAGCCGGCCGCGTCCACTCCGGCGTCGAGGTCCTTCAGGCCCCCCATGAGGGAAGAGGGCCACTCCTTCGGAAGCCCAGCTGCAAGAGCCTCGACTCGGCCGACGAATTGAAAGTGAGTCGCGCCCGCGAAGGCTCGCGCCTCACCGCGCCGCACCGTCGGGACGGGTGTCTCGCGGGCGAAGCGCCTGCGTTCGTCCGGGTCTCGCCCTGTGCTCAGCGCCCAATCCACTTCCCACTCCTCCGGCATGTGGGACTGCTCCAATCGAATGCCCGAGGCCGGCTCGCTCGCCAGGCGGAGAGTCGAACCGATCGCGTGCAGCGCCCCATCCAGGGTGGGGGCGCCGGAGACGACCCCCGCCTCCGGAAACGCCGCCATAAGGGAGAGCTGAGCCTCCAGCCACCCCGGGCCGAAGAAGACGTCGTCATCGCAATAGGCAAGAAGAGGCCGCGGAGACATCAAGACGATCATCCGAATCGCAGCCAGCGTTCCGAGATTCATCCGGCTGCGGACCAGGTAGTCGATTTGGCCGCCCGCCTCCAGCTCAGCCAGATAAGCACGAACCTCTTCACAACAGCCATTGTCAAAGACGAGGAGCGGCGTCTCCTTCGGTTTCGTCCGCAAGAGGCTCTTCAGACACAGGTCCAGAACCCCGAGACGATTGAGAAAGTAGCCTCTCAGATGCGGGACGTAGACCAGCACCGCCGCCAGGACATCCTCCGGCCGCGCCCGCAAGGATCGATCCGCCACCGCCCTTTCAGCGGCCAAGTGCGCCTCCGCCCTCGTCCATCGGCGGCAGTTCCTTCCACGTCCAGTTGGGCAGCTTCCTCGTCAGCGTCTCGAGCCACCACAGCGCCCAGCGGCGCCGCCGGCGAACGCCGGCGCTGCTGAAACGAGGGCGTCCCGGCCGGCCGTCGCCGGGCGCGGAGTGCGCCAGGGCCGTGACATAGAGGCGCAACACCGGCGAGCGGGGCCGGCCATGCGTCCTCAACTTCAGAACCCCGAAGCCGGCTTGCTCGAGCGTCTGGCGTAGGGTGCGGGGCGAGAAGATCGATAGGTGGGCAAGCTCGGCCGAACGGTGGCCAAAGAGATTCGGCGCTTCGACAAGCAGGCGGCCGCCGGGCGCAATCCACGTTTCCCGGAGCCCCCGAAGGTAGGCGACCGGATCCGGAAGATGCTCGAGGACATGAATGATCGAGACGAGATCAAACGAACGTCGCTGCCCCTCGCCCAGCTCCTCCAGCCCACGATAGACCTCTAGCCCCTGCCCACGACTGATCTTGCGATAGGCCTCGCCAGGCTCGATGCCCGTGCCGGTGCAGCCGTACGCCCGAGCCATCTCCCGCAGCAGAGCCCCGCTGGAGCTTCCGATATCCAGGTGCCGAGAGACCGTCCGGAGGCGCGAATTGCAGAAGGCACGCAGATGTCGGGCACGCCCCACCTGGACGCGCAAGTCCTTTTCCGTTGGAGCCTCGCTCCCCTGAACAGTCTGCCGATAGCCGGTGATGTAGAACTCCGCCAGCTCCTCGTCGCCCATCCGCGGCGACTGGAAAACGAAGCCGCAGATCTCGCACAGGCGGTAGTGGATCATCCGCCCGGCGTCTTCGTATTCCTCGAAGAACGCGTGCCGGCTCCCACCGCAGAGAGGGCAGGCGGCCACCACCACGTTCATCGATCCTGGCCTCCGTCACCCGTCCTCAGCCAGCTGCCGGACTGGTCGCTGAGCACCCAGAAAAGCCGGTTGTACAGCCCCTGGAGCAGGAAACGGACGGGCTTCAGCCGTAGTAGCCTTGCCCGCATTCCTGGGCGGGGCAGCCCCAGGCTGCGGGGGGTGATGCGGTCCAGGCGGATCGCGAACCGCTGCGCCTCTGCGGCCATGGCCGGGCTCACCAGGTTGCCGATATGCCTTGTCGTCCGCTCGATCGTCGAGAGGCGAAGAAACCCCAGGCCGTCGACGGCATTGTCGAGCTCATTCATCTCCCCCATGAGCCGGCCGCTCCAGGCCTGGGGAAGCGCCCGCAGAATCACGTCCTTGGGCGTGACGAATTGATTGTGGTTGGCGATGGCAAAGGCTTCGAGCCCGCGATACTCGAGAGTGAGATCCTCCATCGCCTCGAGGGCCCGCCGGTGCTCGGCGACCTCCCGTCCATACGACTCAGCCCACTCGATCTCCCATTCCAGGGGAATTCGCTTCCCCCGGGTGAGGCGCACTTCCGGGTTGGTTTCGGCAAGTCGTAGATTGCTTTTCGTGCCGTGGTCGAAGAGAGTCCGTACAGCGCAGCCGCTCACCATCCCGACCGATGGGTAGGAGTCCAGCAGACGCAGGTGGGTCTCCAGCCAACCGGGATAGTAGAAGATGTCATCATCCGAATAGGCGATCACCTCACCCGGCGCGCCGGCGAACATGATCTTCAAGGCGCCGGCCTTTCCGACGTTTTCATGGGCAGTGATCAAGTAGCGGATGGCGCCCTGCTCCTGAAGCTCGCGCAAGAGCTCCTTGGCCTCGGGGCAGCTCCCGTTGTCAAACACCAGGAGATCGTGGGGCACCGTCGTGTGGCGGATGAGGCTTGCCAGGGAAAGCCGCAGCACGTCGAGATGGTGCTCCCAGTATCCTTGCAGGTAGGGGACATACACCAACACGGCGACGGTCACCCGAGCCGGGTGGTAGGACGACACTCGATTTCGCGCCGGGTTGATGCCGACACGCGCCATGCCTCTATCTCCTCGTTGCCTGGGACGGGCGCCTTCTCAGCAGACGGCCCGCCCGGCGTCTCGCCGCCCAGCAGTAGTAGCGGGCCGTGTCGAATGGATGGAGCAGCATTCGGGCCAATCGCGCCGGCCCGGCGCCCAGCGCGGCATACAGGCTGGCCTCCAACGACCGCGCCAGCCCGCGGTCTCGCCAGCTCCGGCGGAAGAGCCCGTCCTGGCCGAGACGCCAGGTTGTATCGCGAATGGTGAAGACCGCAATCCGCCCGCCGCCCATTTCAACGTTCTCCCGGCTTTCAGCAAGCCGGAAATGCGGTTGGCCACCCGGAAGATGGGCATAGTCGTGCGTCTGATGGACGGCGGTCACCGCGCCCGTCCCATCGATGATAGGCACACGCGCTCTTCGCCCCGCGTAGATCATCCAGTTGTCCCACCCGGCCCGCCCCAACGCAAACGGCGGCATGTCGGC
>DATEAV010000338.1:0-15413 GCA_035288185.1 Anaerolineales bacterium
GGACCACCCCGCCGCGGGTGACGATCACCATGGCTTCGAACTCGGTCTGGAATTGGGGGATCAAGTGGTCGATGAGGCGGGCGACCTCATCCCAGGTAAGCAGTTCACGCCGCTCGGCCATGCGTGGCGGATCCCTCCGAACGGCCGGCATGATAGCATCGAAGCGTGGCCGGCACAAACTCGCAAGGCGACTCATGAGGACACCGAGTGACCACCGTTCTTGCTGTTTCTCCGGGCGTAGTCCGAAACCTCTCCATCGCATGCCGAATTCCCCGACCCTCGCGTTCTTCCCCACCCCACTCTATTCTCGGCACCGGGGCGAATGTCGTGCACCCCGGGAAGAGCCTCGAGACCCACTCGCCGTCACTCTGAGGGAGCGGCGCAGCCGCGACCGAGGAGTCACCGAGACGACGCGGCCGGAAAACCGGCTACGAGGAAACGAGGGGCCGAGCCTCAAGCGGCGACGCGGAGTCGAGGCTTTGGCCGGGCTCGATGGGGTTGACGATCAACGCGTACGGCTTGCCCCGGACCTGGGTCAGCACGACGGTTCCCGGCCTCTCGCCTCGCAGGCCCAGGTCGTGGATGAGATCCTCGGGCGCGATCGCCGAGCCCCGCTTTTTCACGGTGAGTGGGCCGATCCCCAGCGACCGAAGCCGCTCCCGCAGCCGCTTCAGCTGGAAAGGCATCGCCTCCACGACCTCATACGCCCGGGCAAAGGGGCCGGCCTGCAGCCGATCGGAAACCAGAAACGCGATCTTGCGGTCGAGCATGCAGGCGCCGAGCTGGGCTGCCAGCGTCCGCACCAATCCTGCCCGCATCACCGCCGGGCTCGGCTCGTAGAGGTAGGCCCGTGGATCGGCGAGATCAATCTCGGGCTCGATCTCCCCGACCAGGCTGTGCGGCCCGGGCAAGACAGTCGCCCTGCGTCGCCCATCCTTCAAACTGCCGAACCATAGCACGGCCTCGCGCAGCTCTCCACCCAAGGCGATGAACTCGATCTCGCAGTCGTACCCAGCCACCTCGGCCAGATCGACTGCCGGGCTGATCTTGGCCGCCAGCCCCTGCACCCTGCCCGCCCAATCGAGTGCCAGGCCGAGCGGAGGCTCATAATCGTGCACAGAGTGAGCCCGCCTGCCAGACGGCCTGCGTCCTGGATCGAAGAACGCCCCGGCGCCGGGGAGCCGCCGATATGGCGGTTGGCGGGCATCGGCCTGGACCGGGGTCACGCGGCGGCTCATCCCGATGGCGGAGGCGTTGGCCGCCAGGAGAAGCAGGCGAAGGTGGTCAAGATCGGAGGCGATGACGGGCGCCACGCGAGACAGAGCCAGCGCGTCGCCGCCCAGGCCGCAGGTGAGGTCGAAGATCGGCGCCAGATGCGCAAGCCGGCCGGCGCGGTACTCGGCGATCGGCCGCGCCGTGGCTTGTTCGAGCGCCTCCGTGATGAAGAACATCCGATCGGCTTCGGGGAACTTGTCCCGCGCCTTACGGCGCAAGATCGCCTGACCGGCTGCCGCTCTCGCCAGGGCAGCGGGGAACCGGCGCTCAAGGCGTTGGGCGAGTGGGAGGAGATCCTCCGCCCGCGGCTCCGCCGCTTGAGCCTCCTCGAGCGCCTGCCGGCCGGAGTCGCTCAGCAGGGAGCGGAGCGTCGCAGGCGTGAGCATGCTCGCGCCTGCGCCTAGCGCAAGGCGCGGGCGAGCTCCAGGAACTCCTTCCACTCCTCGGAAAAGAAATGGAGCGTCACCGAGCCGAGCTCGAGGTGATAGGTATCTTCGCCGTCGGGTTCCTTCGCCGTCCAGGCGATGTAGTTCGGCGTTTCGGCGACCGTCGTGGTTGTGATCTCGTCATCGTCCTTCATCGCCACTCCTCCGTCGAGTCAGACTTCGAACGGGCCAATGCATCCAGGACACCGAGAAGCGCGGTCAGGCTCGCCCCGGCGTGGGGGCTGTCGTCAACCTCCAAGACCGTAAGTCGCCTCGCGTGGGCCGTGGCCACCAACTCGCCGCGACCGATGAGAGCGAGCAGAGCGGCCCGCACTCTCTCTCGCCTTGCGGCGTCCCAGGTGCGGGCGATCTTCGTCCAGTGAACGGCATAGGAATACTCAGCCGCGCTGGCCGCCTCGCCCTTCCCCGGCCCGAGCCAACGGCGAACGGCCTCGCGCAGCGACGTCATCCTGAGGCCTCGCCGAAGCAGCTCACTCTTTCGAAGCCCGCGCCTTGCCCCGCCCCCGTGCCCGCCGAGACCACGGCCACCGAATCGTGCGGGCGGGAGGTGCAGCGTCGATCGGCGGATCCCACGGAGAGAGATCGACGAGCTTGCGGTAGGCATACCGGCTGAGAAGAAGAAGCGTGGCGGTTGCGGGCGCGGAGAGCAGGAGGCCGATCACCCCGCCCAGGCTCGCCCCGACGATCGCCCCCACGATGATGATCACCGGGTGCAGGTTGAGTGAAGAGCCCATGATGCGGGGCAGAAGCAGATAATCGATGGCCTGATCGAGGATGATGACGGCGATAACCACCACCAGGGCATGCCCTAGCGGCGTGAGCCCCAGCCAATTCGTCGGTTGGAAGAGGGCCACCAATGCGGCGACGGCTCCGGCCGTGGTCGGGCCGAGGATCGGGACAAACTTTGCGATCCCAAACAGCACCCCGAGTGCCAGCGAGAACCTCACCCCGAGGACGGCCATCATCGCCCCCGTCAGCACCCCGCTGGTGAGCACGATCAGGAGCTGACCGCGGAGAAAGGATTGCCAGATCCGCGCCAGGGCCTGCTGCAACCGCCGCAGGTCTTCCTCGGCGCCCGGCACCGAGAGCCGCGCCCATCCGCTCCGGAGGCGCTTGTAATCGAGGGTGAGGAAGTAGGAGACCGCCAGCACCAGCACCAAGTGCCCCAGGAGGCTGATGGCGCCAGTCGCCAGGAAGGTGAACAGCCCGCTGACGCGGCCGAGCAGCGGCTGGATGCTGGCCAGCGCCTGATCCACCCAAGGTGAGAAATCCAGAACCGAGAGGTCGATGGTCAGGGGCCCCAGCAGAAGAGGCTGCCTGCTCAAATCGGCGATTTCCTGCGGCAGCGAGATCAGGAGCGACTGGAGCGTGAGGAAGAGCCCTTGCAGCTGCTGCAAAGCCGCCAGGCCGGCAGCCGCCAGGCCGGCGACGAGCTGCAATAGCAACGCCAGGAAGAAGACATTGGTCGAAAGCGCCCACGATAGGCGGGCCCGGCGATGAAGCCAGTTCACGATCGGCAGCACAAGGTAAGTGAGGATCCCGGCCACAACGAGCGGCGGGAAGATCCCCCGGAATCGAACGAGAAGCGCTCCCACAAGGACGAGGGCGGTGAGTGACACCAGGAGCTTGGTCGTCACTCCCCAGCGCGGGGAAGGGGGAGGTTTGGCCGTCATGGCTCGCCCTTCCCTTCTCCGGGGTCGGAGGGATGACCCGACTGCCGCCGGGCGAAGAGACGGAAGCGCGGCTTCCTACGCCGGCGGGGCGGGCGAGGCCCGACCACCGGCCGGGGCCACGTCTCCAACCCGACAACCTTACGGTAGATATACCCCAGCCAGAGCCGTGACGTGGCCACGCTGGGGGCCGCAAGCAGCAAACCCAAGACGCCGGCAAGTGAGCCTCCGGCCAACGCTCCCAGAAGCACAAGGATCGGGTGGAGGTTGAGGCTGTGGCCGATGATGCGCGGCACCAGCACATTGTTCTCCACCTGTTGGATCAGTGTGAATGCGAGCAATACCACCCCGGCGAAGCCCCACGCGCTCAGCCCCCACCAGTTGCTCCCCTGAAAGAGGGCCACCAGCACCGAGATCAGGCCGGCGATCACCGGGCCGAAGATAGGGACAAACTCGAGCACGCCGGCGATCAGGCCGAGCACCAACGAGAACCTTACCCCCAGGATGGTCAACACCACAGCCACCAACCCGCCGACGATCAGCCCCAGGAGAAGCTGCCCCCGAAAGAAGGCGTTCCAGACGAGCCTGGTTTCGTCCAGGAGCCGCCGGATATCGGCCCGGTAGGCGCGCGGGATCATGCCCACAAAGGTGTCGTCGAGCCCTCCAAAGTCGATGAGCATGTAGTAGCCGAGGACGAGGATCACAACGAGCACCCCGACCGCCTGCGCCGTGGCCCCGGCGACCGAGGTGACCATAGCCCCGGTCTGGGTGAGGAGCGGCTGGAGGGCGGAGGTGAGAGAGCTGAGGATCGGCTCCAGATTGATCGTGCGCAAGTCGATCGTCCACGGGCCAAGGTTGAAGCGCAAGTTCTCCAGCTGATGTAGCAGGGAAGGGATCTCCGTGGAGATCTGGCGCAAGTCCTCCACCAGGCCGGCCACCTGCTGCGAGAGAGCCAGCCCCAGCCCGGCCGCGATCGCGGCCAGGATGACGCCGAGAGCGAGATAGACAAGGACGATGGCGAGAGCGCGTGAGATGCGCAGCCGCTTCGAAATCCGGGTGACGAGAGGGTGGAGCACGTAGGTGATGAGGAGAGCCAGCGTGACAGGGGCGAGGAGCTGCCGCACGCTGCGGAGGAAGATAGCCGCCAGCACCAGGAGGAGCATTCCGACGGCCAAACGCGTTGCGGGCTGCCAGGAAGGGGTGGAGAGATCATCTCGCTCGGGGAGGGACATCTCAGGCGGTACCCTCCTGCCCCTCAGGGAAGGGCTCAAGATCGAAGATCCGGGAATAGGTGTAGCGGCCAAGGATGCGGGCGCTGGCGATCGTCGGCGCCGCCAGGACGATTCCCAAGACGCCGGCAACGGCGGCGCCGGCGACGATCCCGAGAATCACGACCAACGGATGAAGCCGCACCCGCCCGCCGATGATCCGCGGGATCAGGTAGTTGAGATCCACCTGCTGAAAGACGGCGTGAAGGCCGATCACCAGGAGCATGGCCGCCCAGTTGGGGATGGGAAGCCAGGTTGAGCCCTGGAAGAAGAGAAGGACGGAAGCGGTGAACAGCCAGATTCCATGGCCGATGCTTGGAAGAAACTCCAGCAGCCCCGCCAGAACTCCCATGGCCAGGGCATAGGGCATGCCAACGGCCACGCTGAGCATGGTGATGATCCCCGCCACGACCAATGCCAGCACCAGTTGGCCGCGAAAGAACGCGCCCCAGACGTCATTGATCTCGCCGGCCAGGCGCTGTGCGTCGGCGCGCAGGGACTCGGGTGGGAGCGACTTGGCCCAGTTCTTGAGGCGGGCCGAGTCCTTCACCAGATAGAACGACACCACGACGATGAAGACCGCCCAAATGAAAGAGCTGATGACGTCGAAGGCGATCCCCAACGTGCGCCCGAAGACCGGTTCCGCCAGCGCCCGCAGGGCTTCGATCACCGGAGTGCCGAGCTGCCCCAGGTTGAAGCGCAGCCCTCCCAGCAGGATGTCCTGGCTGAGCAGGCTCTCCACCAGGGCCGCGATCTCCTGGACGTTCACGTTCAGGTCGGAGAGTTGCTGCACCAAGGAGGGGACAAAAAGGGCGGGCAGGAGCGCCCCCAGCCCCAGCAAGATCACATAGGTAAAGACTGTGGCCAAGCCGCGGCGGATGCGCAAGCGCCTCTGAAGAGCTCCGGCGACGGGAGAGAGCACGTAGGCGAGGATCACCGCCAGGATGAACGGCGGGATCATCAGGCTGAAACGAAAGAGCAGGTAGGTGGAAACGGCCAGCAGTACGACGCCGGCAAGGAATTTGGAGGCGATCGACCACGGACGCCGCTCGATATTCGCTGCCACAGACCGAATTCTATCCGAGCCCCGTGCGACCGACAATCACCCGGCCGAGCTGCACCACCCGTCTCGAAAGGAGCGACGCTGCCTGTGAACCGGCAGCGTCGCGGGCATTCACGCACGAAGCGGTCATCAGCGTCAGGAGCGCTGGCGGTCCCGCGAGCCGCCATCCCCGCGCCCGCGCCCGCCCGGGCGGCCGCCGGAGGGCCGCGGCCCGCCGGGCCGCCGGGCCGGCCGGCGATCTCGCTCCATGGCCTCTTCGGCCGTCCAGCCTTCGAGCACGGCCTGCCGCGAGAGGCGGATCTTCCCGCCCTCGTCAATGTGGATCACCATCACCGTGACCTCATCGCCGACGTGGACGACATCTTCCACTCTCTCCACCCGCTCACTATCGAGCTGCGAGATGTGAACCATGCCGTCGATGTTGGGCAGGATTTCCACAAAGGCGCCGAAGTCCGCGGTGCGCACGACGCGGCCGGTGTAGATCCGGCCCACGATGGCCTCTTCGGTGAGGGCCTCGATCCGCTCACGGGCCTGGCGGGCGCTCTCGCCGTCGGTCGCGGCGATGAAGACCGAGCCGTCGTCCTCGATGTCGATGCGGACGCCGGTCTCCTCCTGGATCGCGCGGATCACCTTGCCGCCGGGGCCGATGACGGCTCCGATCTTCTCCGGATCGATCTTGAGCACCGTGATGCGCGGGGCGTGCGGCTTGAGCTCGGGACGGGGCGCGGGCATGCAGGCCTCGATCGTGTCCAGGATCTGCATCCGCGCCTGACGGGCCTGATCGAGAGCCCGCGACATCAACGCCGGGGTGATCCCCTTGATCTTGATATCCATCTGCAGCGCGGTAATCCCGCGGCGCGTCCCCGCCACCTTGAAGTCCATGTCACCCAGGTGATCTTCCACGCCCTGGATATCGGTGAGCACGGCGGTGCGCTCGCCTTCCTTCACCAGCCCCATCGCCACACCCGCCACCGGAGCCTTGATCGGCACTCCGGTATCGAGCAGGGCCAGCGTGGAGCCGCAGACGGAGGCCATCGAAGTGGAGCCGTTGGAGGAAAGGACCTCCGAAACGAGGCGCAGGGTGTAGGGGAACTCCGACACCGGGGGAAGGACGGGGATCAACGACCGCTCCGCCAGCGCCCCGTGGCCGATCTCTCGCCGCGAGGCGCCCCGCAGAGGGCGCACCTCCCCGACCGAGAAGGGCGGGAAATTGTAGTGGTGCATGTAGCGCTTCTCATCAATCGGCGAAAGCCCGTCGAGCTCCTGGCGCTCACGGGGCGTGCCCAGGGTGGCCAGGGTGAGCACCTGCGTCTCACCCCGGGTGAAGAGCCCCGAGCCGTGGGCCCGCGGGCTGAGATCCACCTCGGCGCTGATCGGGCGCAGATCTCCCAGGCCCCGGCCGTCGGGGCGAAGGCTTTGGGAGAGGATCCTCTCCCGGACCTCGGCGCGCACGATCTCGTTGAAGGCCTCGCGCACCTGCCCTTCCTCGCGCAGGCCCTCGGTGCAAAGCGCTCCGACGGCTTCGTTCTCCACGGCCTCGAACGCTTCGTCGAGCTCGGCTTTCGCGTGCGGCGCGTCGAGCAGCTCGCGAACGCGCGAGCCCACCCATTGGCGCACGTCGCCTCTCAGGTCGTCGCCCAGTGCCAGAGAGACATACTCGCGCTTGGGCTTGCCGGCGGCCCGCCCCATCTCCTCCTGGATCGCGATCAGAGGTTGAAGCGCCCGATGGCCCGCCTCCACCGCCTGGACGAGAACCGATTCCTCGACCTCGGAGGCGTCGCACTCCACCATCAGAACGGCATCCTTCGTCCCGGCCACCCTCAGGTCGACGTCGGAACGCTCCATCTCCTCGTAGGTGGGGTTGAAGACGAACGCTCCGTCCACCCGGCCCACTCGCACCGCGCCCACCGGCCCGCCAAATGGGACGTCGGAGATCGTTAGCGCAGCGGAGGCCCCGATGATGGCCAGGATGTCGAGCGGGGTGGAGCCGTCGGAGGAGAGCGTGTAGAGGATCACCTGGACGTCGTTGCGCAGGTCCTTGGGGAAGAGCGGTCGAATCGGCCGATCGGCCAGCCGTGCGATCAGGATCGCGGCTTCCGACGGCCTGCCCTCGCGGCGGAAGAAGGAGCCGGGGATGCGGCCCCCCGCATAGAGCTTCTCCTCGTAGTCGACGGTCAGAGGGAAAAAGTCGATCCCCTCGCGGGGGACCTTGGCCATCGTGGCCGCGGCAAGCAGGAACGTATCCGCCTGCCGGATGGTGACCGCCCCGCCCGCCTGCGCGGCCAGCTTTCCGGTCCCAAAGGTGACGGTCTTACCCCCCACCACTGTGCTGAACTCTTTCGCTTCCATCATCAAAAAACCCTCCGCGCCAAAGGCCCGAGAGGGTCAGGGACTGGAGAGCGGCCTTCAGCCTCCAAGCGGCTGACGGACGGGCTCCAATTCCCGACCTCTCCGGGTCGGCATTTGGACTGCCGATAGGGTAGCCTGCCTGGGGAGTTGCCGCCCCCGGGGGCTGGGTTCATACGCCGCCGGCCCTACTTGCGGCGAATACTCAGGCGCTCGGTGAGGCCCAGGTATGCGGTCGCATCTTTGCGCTTGAGATAGGCGAGGTGCCGGCGCCGCTGGCCCACGAGCTTCAGAAGGCCCCGCCGCGAGGATTCGTCGTGCCTGTGGGTCTTGAGGTGTTCGGTGAGCTGTTCGATACGCCGGGTGAGGATCGCGATCTGCACTTCGGGGGAGCCGGTATCACTCTCGTGCCGGCGGAACTCTCCCACAAGTTGCGTCTTCTCTTCCTTGTTCATGGTCATGACGTCTGCTCCCGGGCAGGTCGCCCAACGGACAGCTCTCGCCTTGCCCGAGAAAGCCTCAGCCTCTCGGGGCTGCACCGGCGGCGTGCTGCCCCGCCGGCGCGTCCGTCGGTCTAGTCACTAGGATGTCGGCATTATACCAGACGGCTCTCCGTGCGCCAAGGCGTCCTCCAGGGTCTGCTGCTGCCGGGCCGGCAGCAGCGGCAGCGCCTGGCGCGCGATCTGCGAGACGGCGGGATTGCCTCGTCGCACACCATCGAGGAGAAAGCGCGCCGCCTCCCGCGGGCTGCGCCGGACGAGCGAGATCAGGAGTCGGGCGAACGTCTTCCGTTCCGGGCCGCTTCCCGTCTCGGGGCTCGCCCCCAGCAGGTTGATCACCCGGCGCAGGTCGTCGGATTCTCCCGCCTCGACGATGGAGAGGAGAAGGAGCAGACCCAGCTCGCGAACCCGTGTGCTCGGTGCGGTGAGCCAGCCGCCGGCGCGACGGAACGCCTCGCCGCGGTCCCCATTCCTCCAGGCGGCGAGCCCGTGGCGTGCCACTTTCTCCAAGATCCGGAGATCGGCCGTCTCCGCTGCGCGCTCCTCGGCCCAGTCGGCCACCTCCACGCCGCCCCACACGCCGAGGAGATCGGCGGCGAGCAAGCGGGTCTCACGCAGGGGAATCGCCCAGAGCGCGCTGGCCAGGGCGAGGCCCTCGTCGGGATCGGAGGTCTCGGCGGTGAGCGAGCGGGCGAGCGCCGTGATCACGTGCCGAGGGGTGTGGAGCGTGTCCTCCGGCCGGCCGGGCTTACGCCGGGCGCGTTCGGCATAGCGCTCCAGAAGGTCCGCCGCTCCCCGCGCCCGGGAGGATGGGTCCGGCGTCTGCTCCAGCATCCGATCAATCTCGCGGGCCAGGCGCGCCGGATCGACCGAGGGCATCCGCCGGCCTCAGTAAGCCCGGGCGAAGATCGCCCGTTCCTTCGCCGGCCTGGCGCAGCGAATGCACAGGCCGGCGCCTCCGGGTTGGTCGAGTGGGATGCAGCGCGTGGTGGCCTTGGTGTCTTCCTTGATCTGGGCCTCGCAGTCGCCTTCTCCGCACCACCAGGCCTCGGCCCAGCCTTCTTGCACAATCTGGCGGAACTCGTCATAGGTATCCGGGGAGTGCGTGTGCTCCTTACGGAAGGTGAGAGCCCTTTCAAAGAGCGAGCCCTGAATCTCGGCCAGCAGGTCACGGGCCGCCGCCGCCAGCCCTTCCTGCGGCACCGCCATCTTGCCTTCCCGGCCGGGAAGATCACGCCGGCCGAGCGTCGCCGTCCCCTGGGCCACATCCCGGGGCCCAACCTCGATTCGCAGGGGGACTCCCCGCAATTCCCAATCGTTAAACTTGAACCCCGGGGTAACCTCCTCGCGCGCGTCCACCCACACTCGCAGGTCCGAGAGGCTCCGGCGGATTCTATCCACGGCTTCCAAGACGGCGGCACGCTCATCGACGGTGCGGAAGATCGGGACGATCACCACCTGGTGGGGAGCGAGCCTGGGGGGCAGGATCAGGCCTCGGTCGTCGCCGTGAACCATGATGACGGCGCCGATAAATCGGGTGGAGAGGCCCCAGGAGGTCGTCCAGCAGTACTGGAGAGTGTTGTCTCGATCCAGGTAGCGGATCTCAAACGCCCGGGCGAAATTGTCTCCCAGATTGTGGGAGGTGCCCGATTGGAGGGCGCGCGTGTCGCCCATCATGGCTTCGATCGAGTAGGATCGCAGCGCGCCGGCGAACCTCTCGCTCTCGCTCTTACGGCCCGGCACGACAGGAACCGCCGCCTCGTTCTCGGCGAAGTCCCGGTAGATCTCCAGCATCTGGCGCGCTTCGGCCTCGGCTTCGTCGGCCGTGGCATGGGCGGTGTGCCCCTCCTGCCAGTAGAACTCCGTGGTGCGCAGAAAGAGCTTGGTCCGCATTTCCCAGCGCACGACGCTGTTCCACTGATTGAGCAGCACGGGCAGATCGCGATACGACTTGATCCACTTGGCCCACATGTGGCCGATGATCGTCTCGGAGGTGGGCCGCACGACGAGGGGCTCCTCGAGCGTCTCGCCTCCCCCGATGGTCACCACGGCCAGCTCGGGGGAGAAGCCCTCGACGTGCTGCTTCTCCTTCTCGAGGAAACTGATGGGAATAAGGAGCGGGAAGGCTGCGTTGCTGTGGCCGGTGGCCTTAAAGCGCCGATCGAGCGCGCCTTGCATGTTCTCCCAGAGCGCCCAGCCGTAGGGCCGGATGACCATACACCCTCGCACGGGTGCGTAGTCGGCCAATTCGGCCCGCAAGACCACCTGGTTGTACCACTCGGAGAAGTTCTCGCGGCGTGATGGGATCCGATCTTCTGCCATGCTGTATCCTGGAGGAGGTCTGTTCTCAGCTAGACGCCGGAGCGACGGCGCGAGATGGCGACGGCGTTCTCTCGCCCCTCACGCGCCAAGCCTGCGTCCGACTGCGCGGGCGACCGGATGGAGCCAGATTCGGTCGAGCTGCTCGGCGCGCGTCTCGAGAATCGAGCTCGGTGAGGCCGCCAGGAGATCCACCCATTCCTGGAGGAAACGCCACATCAGCGCGTGGTCCCACAGTTCGTCCCACTCCTCCTTCCCCCACTCTATGCCGAGGCGCTCCCGAAGGCCCCGGCGATACTGACGAATGATGGCGTCCCTCCTCACCGGCAACTCGCCAAACCACCACTCGCTCTTGGTGATGAAGACCAGCAGGTCCATGATCCCGGGGCCGACGCCTGCCAGCTGCCAGTCGTAGACCACCTGGCTCTTGTTGCGCAAGACGGCGATATTGCCCGGCCAGTAGTCGCCATGCAGGAGCGTGCTCGTCTGTCGGCGGAGCGGGCCCACCACCTGTTCGGCTTGCGTCGTGAGCCGCGCCAGCACATGCATCCGCTCGGGCGCCTGGGCCAGGGCGGCCGGCTCGCCCGCCGCAACAATGCGCTCGATCGCCTGGGCGGCCGCGGCCACGTGGATCTCGAAATCGGCCTCGATCGGGCGGCTGAGCCAGGGGAAGGCATCGAGATCTTCCCCCAATCCCCAAAAGCGGTCGTGAAGCGAGACCAGGGAATCCATGGCGGTGCGGTAGTCGGCAGCCAGCCACTGGGAGGCGTCGCGCACCGGCGTGAGCGCCTCGAGGAGCAGCCAGTCGCCGTTGGGCGCGGCGGCCACGAGGGCCGGCGTGGAGAGAGGCAGCTGGGCGGTCAGGGATTGATAGACGCCGACTTCGCGCCTCCCGGCGCCGGCCAGTCCCGTGCGCGTGGCGCCTTGGGGCTCCTTCACCACGAGCCGGCAGGTGCGTGCCCCGTGGCTGCCCTCATACTCCGCCCGAATGCCGCGCACCCGCCCAATGGAGGGCCGCCGATGGGTCATCTTGAGGGCCTGGACCTCACGCACCTGGATCGACTGATCCCCCAGGTAACGACGCAGGCCTGCGATGACGTCGGCCCGCGCGAACGGCCACGGCCACATGGAGATGATCGGCCGAGTGATGTCCTCGGTCCGCGCGGCTTCAGCCCTCTCCATATCGCTCGATGAAATCCTGAGCCGCATCCGCCGGGCCGAGAGTCTCCTGCCCGGGCCGCTCACGCAGGTAGTGCATATGGTCCATCACCCACAGATAGAAGTCGGCGGCGGTCCGGCCGGGGAGGCTCTCCAGGATCCCCGACTTCTCAACCACCTTCACCACCGGCCTGTAGAGCGTGTCATACCAATGCCCAACGGCCTCGGCCTCCGACACCTCGTGGCCGGCCTCCACACCCATGAAGTAGCGGTGAACGGCGATATGCTCGAGGAGCCGGTCGTATCCGCCGAGGATCGTGGGCTCGATCACGGCCCCCCGCCGCACGCGGTCGATCTGGGTCCTCTCCAGAAACTCCACCCTCTCACCGAGCCGCGCCAGATCCTCGGGCCGCACTTCGGCCGAGAGCGGCACGCGCGCTTCGCATTCCTTCACCTCGGCGTCGATATACTCCTGACCGCGATTGCGCGCCACAGAGACCCGGTGATTGCCGTCCACGACGAAGTATACCTCGCCCACCTTGTAGAGCTGCACGGGCGGCAGGCTGATATCCTGATACCAGGCCCGGTTGACGCGGCGCCAGCGGTCTTCGGTGTGCGATTGCGTGGGGAGGAACAGGCGGTCGAAATCGCGGTAGCGATCCACGCTGCCCACCACCTTGGCCAGAGGCACGCTCTGCACGCCGCGATAGACCGGGCCGCCGATGTGGAGCTTTTCCTTCACCTCATCGAAAGCCAGCAGGCGGCGCGATTGCCCGGAGAGCGCCCCGAGCACGCCCTGGACCAGGGCCTTGAGACGGGCGGCATGCCAATCGAGCTCCGCCATGGCGCCGAGGTCGGTCATGTCGCCTCCGGCCATTCGATCAAGCGGAAAGGGTAGACATTCAAAATGCGTGTCGCCAGGAACTGGGTGTCCATCGTCTCCACGTTGCGCCGGGCGTGGGAGTGGCCGTGGAGCATCATGGCCGGCCGGAAGGCGGCCAGCAGGCTCCGGAACGCAACAAAGCCCTGATGCGCGTGGTCTACCCCATCGTGAATGCCAAGCGGGGGTGCATGGCTGACGAAGAGGTCGAGGCCGCGCCCGCGCCGCATCCGGTTGAGGATCATTCTGGGCGCCATCTGGACGACCCGCCACTGCATCTGGCTCTCGGTGTATTGATGCCGCCCGTCTTCCTTGTAGCGCCGGCTTCCGCCGAGGCCGCCGATCGTGAGCCCCTGGAGGCGGACGACGCGGCCATCCACGTCAATACATCCCGGCACACCCAGCCCATCAGGATCATGGTTTCCCGGAACATAGACGAGCGGGACGTTGAGCTGCGTGACCACATACTCCAGATAGCGCGCCGGCAGGTCCCCGCAACTGACGATCAGGCTCACGTCTCCGACGGAATCCCGGACCCTAGGGTTGTCGATAAAGCCCACCTCTTCATCGGAAAGGGCCAGGATCTTCATGCCCGCCCGATCACCAGGCTCGGCCGTAGTTGGCCTTCAGCTTGGCCAGGGCCGCCTCTTCCAGGTCGATCCCGGAGAGGCTGGCCAATTGAAGGAGATAGAGAAGTACGTCCGCCAGCTCGCCGGCCAGGTCACCGGCCCCAGGGGCCTGGTCCGACCACTGGAAATGCTCGAGCACCTCGGCGGCCTCGATGACCAGCGAGGCGGCCAGATTGCGGGGCGATTGGGGCCGCTCACTCTCGGGCCGATACCACCCTTTCGCCTCGACGAAGCGGTGCATTTCCGAGGTCAGTTCCTTGAGATCCATGAGCAGCCTCATCCACCGGACGTTCGACCAGGGGCCAAAAGATCGGCTCCCGGAAGACGCAGGGTGGTCTCCATCCGAGATGCTCCCTTCCGGCAACCGCCGGGAATGAAAACGGCTTCCCTGCTGACCTGGGAAGCCGACGAAGCCCGCCATTCTCCCGGGCTCAATCCGATCGGCGGTAAGAGATCCGTGGCTCGGGCATCAACCAACTTCCGAAGTCGAACATGGGCCGATTATACGGGCCGGCGGCCGTCCTGTCAAAAGTGCGGGACCAAAGCCTCGCCGTGGCTTTGGGAAGGGGGCGCATCGGGAGTAAGCCTGCGGAGGCGAGAGGGCATCGGGCTGCGCTGCCGGGCCCAGGCGCCTCAGCCCGGGCTCTCCTCCGCCCTGATGGAGCGCATTCGGCGCTGGGCGGCAGGTGCCATCGCCAGGTAGCCGGCAGCAACAAGGATGCCGGCCACGAAGCAGGCGCCCCACAGCGCGGCCGAGCCAAATTGGTCGAGGATCCAGCCCCCCAACACCGGTCCGGTGAAAAATGCGAGGCCCCAGGCGGCTCCGAAAACGCCCTGGTAGAGCCCTCGCATTTCGATGGGGGAGAGGTCGGCCACGACCGCAGGCGCCACGGTGGCTCCGGCGATCTCTCCCAGGGTCCAGATCACGACGCTCAACCCAAAGACCGCCAGGCTGGTGGCCAGAGCCGTGATCCCGAAGCCCGCGCCCAGAAGGAACGCCGCAGCGGCCAGAACGCCGAAGCGCGGCCAGCGCGAGGCGCTGTTGCTGGCGGGGAGCCCCAGGAGGACGATCAGCGCTCCGTTGATGGCGATCACCATTCCGTAGTTTTCCGGGCTGAGGCCGTGGGATCTCATCTCGATCGGCAAGGTGACAATCCCCTGGGAGTAGACCGTGCCGAAGAGCAAGGCGAGCGCGGTAAACACCAGGAGGAGCGGCTCTCGCCGGACCACGGCGAGCCTCTCGCCGAGGCCGGCTGAGCTTGATCTCACTTGCGGGCCCGGCCTCGTCTCCGCCACGCCCCAGAGGACGAAAAGGCCGAAGAGAAACGTTGTCAGCGCATCGCCGATGAAGAGCAGCATGTAGTCGAGGCGGGCCATCAAGCCGGCGAGGAGCGGCGCGATCGCCGCTCCCAAGTTGATGGCCCAGTAGATGTAGCCGTAGGCCCGGGGCCTCCCCTCCGGGGGCACCAGATCGGCGATGGTCGCGCTCACCGCCGGGCGATAGAGGTCGGTGAAGAATCCCAGGACGAGCGTGGCGCCGGCGATCAGCGCGGCCTCCCGAGCGAACCCAACGGCGAGCATGGCGAGAGGCGCGGCGAAGAAGCTGGTCAGGAGCACCGGCCGCCGGCCGAGGCGATCGGCCAGCTCGCCGCCGACCAGGTTGGCGGCAAAGGATCCGGCGCCGAAGAGCGACACCATCAGGGCGGCCTGGCTCACCGAAAGGCCGCGCCGCGAGGTCAGGTAGAGGGTGAGAAACGGGATGACGAACCCGCCGAGGCGGTTGACGATCGTTCCGGCCCAGAGGAACCAGAAAGTCCGGGGGAGATCGCTTTCGCGAAATAGACGCCGACGGATCGAGG
>DATEAV010000339.1:0-14561 GCA_035288185.1 Anaerolineales bacterium
AGCCGGCCGCCGCCTGGGCGCCCTTCACGTCCTGGTCCACGCCGTGGCCTTCGCCAATCGGGATGAGCTCACCGGCCCCTACTACAACACCACCCGGGAAGGCTTCCGCATGGCGCTTGACATCAGCGTCTACTCCTTCACGGCTCTGGCCCGCGCCGCGGCTCCCCTGATGCCGGAAGGCGGTTCGATGATGACCCTCACGTACTACGGCGGACAGAAGGTGGTCCCGCACTATAATGTGATGGGGGTGGCGAAGGCGGCGTTGGAAGCCTCCACCCGCTATCTGGCGGCCGATCTGGGGCCGCAGGGGATCCGGGTGAACGCGGTCTCCGCCGGCCCGGTCCGCACGCTGGCCGCTGCGGGAGTCGCAGGCTTCAAGCGGATGCACCGCCAGTTCGCCGAGCTCGCTCCCCTGCGCCGCAATATCACCCTGGAAGACGTCGGCGGCGCGGCGGTCTGGCTCGCCTCCGATCTATCGAGAGCGGTGACGGGCGAGGTGGTCTTCGTCGATTCGGGCTACAATATTCTGGGGGTCCCCGATCTTCCCGAGAGCGGAGGCGTGGCTTCCTCCGATTGATCGAGGTTCTCATGCGGATGATCGACAGAGTGCGCGACAGTCTCCTTCCCAGGATCAACCCCTCCCACCTCCCCGAGCACGTCCGCCACGCCCGAATCGTCGCCTGGGCGCTCATCGGACTGATCCTCCTGTGGACAATCAGCGACGTCTACTACGCACTCACCGCCGGGTTTGACCCGGGTTTCCGCCTCACCTACGATGTCGGCGGCATCCTGACCATGGCGATCATCAGCGCCTCGGGACTGATCCTGCTTCGGCGTCAGCGTGTGGTCGAGGCCGGCTATCTCCTCGCCGCCGGGTTCTTTCTGCTGACGGCGGTGACCGCTTTCCTCTTCCCTAGCCTGATCTTCCCCGTGTCGATCGGCTACCTGGTCCCCATCCTGATCACGGGCGGGCTGATCGGCGGCGCCTCGCCCTACCCGTTTTCCATCGCCGCCTCCCTTGCCGTCCTGGCCACCTGGCTTGTCGGGGGCGATGCCGTTCCGGCCGAGACGTTCGGCAGCCCGACGCTCCTGGGGTGGCTCTTCATCTTGGGGAATGCGCTCCTCTACAACGTTACCGCCTTCACCCTCACCACCGTCTCTCGTCAGGCCAACGAGATCCAATCCGCCCTCCAGGATCACACCGAGCGCCTGACGGCGCTGGCCCACACCGATCCGCTCACCGGGCTGGCGAACCGCCGCCAGCTGATCGACCTGATGCAGAGGGAGTTCAACCGCGCCCGCCGCTATCGCCGGCCTCTGGGCCTGCTCTACCTCGACCTCGACGGCTTCAAAGCCATCAACGACCGTTTCGGCCATATGTTCGGCGACGAGATCCTCCGCAACGTCGCCACCACACTCCGAGCCGTCTTGCGCTCGACGGACCTTCTGGCGCGGATCGGCGGCGACGAATTCGCCGTCCTGCTGCCCGAGACTCCGATCGGCGGCGTGGAGAACGTCGCCCACAAGCTTCATCGAGCGCTGGCGTCGTACAGCCAGCGCCTCGGGCCTGCGGTCACCCCTCTCACCTTCTGTGTCGGTGCCAGCCAATTGAGCGACAACGACGCCTCGATCGACGATCTCCTCACGCGGGCCGACGACGCACTGCTCGAAGCCAAGAACGACACCCCCGGTACCACCCGCACTCACGTCGATCCGCTTCCCTGAGCAGGCGCCAGACCGCTGGCCGCACGGCCCCCGACACTCACCTCAGTGCCCTCCGCCTCACCCCCCAGCCCCCTCTCCGCTTGCCGCGCTCTACCTGTGCGTCGATCCGAAGCGGAGAGGGGCCGGAGGTCTAAGGAGGCAAGGGGCGGCGGAGCCGCCCCTTGCCTCCTTAGGTAATCTCCCCTCCCCCGGCAAGTCCCTCTGTGACTATATAATTCGAACAACTGCCGGGGGAGGGGCAGGGGTGGGGGCAATCTGGCATACCTCAACCGCGGAGAAGGATCCCAGGGATGACGCAAAGGCGAAGGGCCTTCGTGGGGAAACGGCCCGCCGCCAGTGCGCTCACATGGCCCCGGCTGGGCACTGCGCCCTATCTCGCCGGCCCGGCCAGGGTACACTGGTGACATCTCGGCCCCGTTGCGGCGACACGCCTCCGGAGGGACCATGGTCAAGACCGACGAGATCCGCCTCACCACACGCGGCAATGCAGAGATGCACAACCTCACCCCGGCCGTCGAGCAGGCCCTCGACGAGTCGGGCCTGAGGCAGGGTACGGTGACCGTGTTCACCCCTTCGTCGACCAGCGCTATCACGACGATCGAATACGAGAGCGGCGCGCTCGACGACTTGCGACGCCTGCTGGAGACCGTCGCCCCGTCGACTGCCGACTACCGCCACAACCTCGCCTGGGGTGACGGCAATGGCCACGCCCACCTGCGCGCCGCCCTGCTCGGGCCCTCACTGAGCGTCCCGGTGATCGAGCGACGGCTCGCGCTCGGCACCTGGCAGCAGATCCTCTTCATCGATTTCGACGTGCGGCCGCGTCAGCGGCGGATCATCGTCCTGCTGCAGGGGGAGCCGGGTTGACGGGCCATGGTATGATTGCCACTCGCTTCGCTCGAGGGGAACCGTTGCTCCATGCTGGATCGCCGCCGACTGCTGGCCGTCCTGGCCCACCCGGATGACGAGACCTTCGGGATCGGAGGGACCCTCGCCCTCTACGCGCGTCGCGAGGTGGACGTCCACCTGGTGTGCGCCACGCGCGGCGAGGTGGGCTCCGCCCCGCCCGAGCTCCTGCGCGGCTTCGCCAGCGTGGCGGAGCTGCGCGAATCGGAACTGCGCTGCGCCGCCGCCATGCTGGGCCTCGCCAGCGTCTCGTTCCTCGACTACCGCGACTCGGGGATGCCCGGCTCGCCCGACAATCATCATCCTCAGGCACTGGCCGCTGCCCCTCTTGAGGAGGTCGCCGCCAAGGTCACCCACTGGATGCGCCGCCTCCGCCCCGACGTCGTGATCACTTCCGACCCGCAAGGCGGCTATCGTCATCCAGACCACATTGCCATCCAGCGCGCCACCCAGGCCGCCTTTTTCACCGCCGGCGACCCCGCCCACGACTCCAGCGGCCTCGCCCCGCATCAGCCTGCCCGCCTCTACTTCCACACCTTTCCCCGGCGGGCGATGCGCCTCTTCGTCCTCCTGATGCCCCTGTTTGGGAAGAACCCCCGCAAGTGGGGGCAAAACAAGGATATCGACCTGGTCGCGATCGCCAACATGGATATCCCGGTCCATGCCCGGATCGACATTCGGTCGGTGATGCACATCCGCAACGAGGCGAGCGCCTGTCACGCCAGCCAGGGGGGCCGAGCCGGCGGGCGGATCACTCGCCTGCTGTCACGCATGCTGGGAGGCCGCGAGACGTTCATGCGCGCCCAACCTCCCGCTCCGGCGGGCCTCCACGAACAGGATCTCTTCGAAGGCCTCGACGCCGCGCCTCTCCGGGCCTGACGCTTTTCGAGGCAGGCTCCCTCCCGAATCGCATTGGTGGACCCGATCCATTGGACCCTCAGCTCCTGATCCGTGGGATCGTCATCGGCTTTTCCATCGCCGCCCCGGTGGGGCCGATCGGAGTGCTCTGCATCCGCCGCACGCTGGCCGGAGGGTTTCGCCTGGGCCTGGTCTCCGGCCTGGGGGCCGCCTTGGCCGACGCGGTCTACGGGTGCGTCGCCGCCTTCGGGCTCACGGCCGTCTCCGAAGCCCTGATCCGCCAGCATGACGCCCTTCGCCTCATCGGGGGCGCCTTCCTGTTCTTCCTCGGCGTGCGCACCTTCCTGGCGCAGCCACGCCTGGAGGCGCCTTCCGGCGACTACCGCTCCCTCGCCGGCGCCCTCACCTCCACCTTCTTGCTGACACTCACCAACCCGATGACGATTCTTTCCTTTGCCGGGGTCTTCGCCGGCCTCGGTCTTGCCTCGTCCGGCGGCGACTTCCGGGCAGCCGCCGGTATCGTGCTCGGCGTTTTCATCGGTTCAGCCTCGTGGTGGCTTTTCCTCAGCGGCGTGGTGGGCCGGCTCCGAAGGCAGGTGGCCCCGGGCCTGCTCCGCTGGGTGAACCGCGGTTCCGGGATCCTCATCACGGGATTCGGCCTGGCTGCGATCGCCATCGCCCTCTCCGGGTGAGTACAGAGGTCCTGCCCCGGCTGCCCTTCGACGGGCCGGGGGACGCATGGTAAGATAGCCGCCCTCGCCTCACCTCAGGAGCCGATCCATCGTATGCAGCCAATCCCAAGTCAGAGCGTAAGCCTCCCCAACGGCGTCAGCCTGCCCCGGCGCCTGGAACGACTGGCGGACCTTGCCTACAACCTCTGGTGGGCGTGGACCAGCGACGCGGAGCGCATCTTCAAACGCCTGGACCCGGAGGGCTGGGAGACCAGCGCCCACAATCCGGTGGACCTGCTGCGCATCGTCTCGCGCCGTCGCCTCAACGCAGTCACCCACGACCGTTCCTTCATGGATCACTACTCCAGGGTCATCGCCGCCCTCGACGAATACCTGGCCTCGGCGACCACCTGGTATGCCCGGCAATATCCCGACCGGCTCAATCAGCCGATCGCCTACTTTTCGACGGAGTTTGGCCTTCACGAGTCTTTGCCGATCTACGCCGGAGGCCTCGGCATTCTCTCCGGCGACCATCTGAAAGAAGCCAGCGACCTCGGCCTGCCCCTGGTGGCCGTCGGCTTTCTCTACACCGAGGGCTACTTCCGCCAGCACGTCACCGAAGACGGGTGGCAGGAGGCGCGCTACACCACACTGGCGTTCAAGGATCTCCCCGTCCTCCCCGCCCTCGATGCGACAGGCAACCGGCTCACGGTGAACATCGAGCTCCCCGGGCGCGAGATCTCGGCTCAACTCTGGCGGGTCCAGGTGGGCCGAGTGCCGCTCTTCCTGCTCGACGCCGACGTGGAGAGCAACCAGCCCTCCGATCGCTCCCTCACCTCACGGCTCTACATTAGTGATCTGGAGCTTCGCATCTCCCAGGAGATCATCCTCGGGATCGGGGGCGTGCGCGCCCTGCGGGCGCTGGGGTACAACCCCGCCGTCTGGCACATGAACGAAGGCCACTCGGCCTTTCTGGCGCTCGAGCGGATCCGCGAGATGGTGGCTGCCGGCCACGGCCTCCAGCAAGCCATGGAGCGCCTGCGGGGATCGACAATCTTCACCACCCACACGCCCGTCCCCGCCGGCCAGGACGAATTCCCTCTCTGGCTGATCGACAAGTATTTCGGCGGCTACTGGCCTCAGCTCGGCCTGGCGCGCGATGCCTTCATCGACTTGGCCCGCGAGCGCCACCCCTGGGGCGAGAACTTCAGCATGCCCGTCCTCGCCATCCGCGCCTCGGGACAGGTCAATGGAGTCTCCGAGCTTCACGGGAAGACGGCGCGAGCCATGTGGGCCCATCTCTGGCCAGGGCGGACCGGCGACCAGATCCCGATCGGCCACATCACCAACGGAGTGCACACCGACACCTGGCTCGCCCGCCGGCTCAAGCTTCTTTTCGACCGCTACCTGGGGCCCGATTGGCGCGACCACCTCGAAGAGCTCGCCGTCTGGGAACGGATCGACAACATCCCCGACGAGGAGCTGTGGTCGATCCGCCGGCACCTCAAGCGCAAGCTGGTTCACTACATGCGCGAGCGGGCGCGCCTGCAATGGCTCGAAGGCGATGTTCATCCGGTGCAGGTCGTCGCCAGCGGCAGCCTGCTCGACCCGTACGCGCTGACGATTGGATTTGCACGCCGCTTCGCCACCTACAAGCGCGCCAACCTGATCCTGCGCGACCCCGATCGCCTCCTCGATCTTCTCAACCGGCCCGGCATGCCGGTGCAGGTGATCTTCGCCGGCAAGGCCCACCCCGCCGACGAGCCTGGGAAGCAGCTGATCCAGGAGGTCTATCGCCAAATCAAACGCGCCGAGACCGGAGGGCGCCTGGTCTTCCTCGAAGACTACGACATGAACCTGGCGCGCTACCTCCTCCAGGGCGTGGACGTCTGGCTCAACACTCCGCGCCGTCCCAACGAGGCCTCCGGGACCTCCGGCCAGAAGGCCGCCCTCAATGGGGTGCTCAATTTCTCGGTGCTCGATGGCTGGTGGCGCGAGGCCTACAACGGACTGAACGGCTGGGCGATCGGGGAGGAAGAAGACCTGAGCGATCCGGCCGCGCAAGACGAAGCCGACGCCGAAAGCCTGTATGAGACGCTGGAGCGCGAGATTATTCCCCTCTACTACGCCACCCCGCTTCACGACCACTTCCCGGTCGAGTGGATCCACCGGATCAAGGAATCGATTTCCACCCTGGCGCCTCAGTTCTCCACCCGCCGGATGGTGAAGGAATATATCTCCGAGGTCTATCTGCCCGCCCTCCCGCAGCCGGAAGCCGTCTGAAAGATCAGCGATGCTCGAGCTTCTGCATCTGCCTGCCTGGCTTCTCCCCCTGGTCATTTTCGCTCTGCGGGTCAGCGATATGTCGCTCGACACATTGCGCGTGCTCTTCGTCATCCGGGGCGGCAAGGCGGCTTCCTGGATCCTGGGCTTCTTCCAGTCGGCCATCTGGGTCGTGGCCGTTACCAGCGCGCTGCGCAACCTGAACGATCCCTGGAATCTGATTGCCTACGCGGGCGGCTTTGCCACCGGCAACGTCGTGGGGATGGCCATCGAGGAGCGCCTGGCGGTGGGTCACGCCAACCTGCGCGTGATCAGCCCGGCCCGGGGCAGCGCCGTGGCCGAAGCGATCCGGGCCTCGGGATACGCCGCCACCGAGCTGGCCGGTCATGGGAAAGACGGGATGGTGTCGGTGGTCAACAGCAGCGTCCGACGCCGTGATCTCACCCGCCTTCAGCGAAAGGTCCAGGAGGTCGATCCCGCGGCCTTCCTTACGATCGAAGAGGTCCGCCCTCTCCACCGGGGCTACTGGCGGGCCTGAGAGGCAATGTATGAATCGGACGGGGACGTGCGCAAGCATGGCTCACCGCCAGTACACCGATCCAGTCTCCCTGATGTCTTATGCCCTTCCGCCTCACCCCCCGTACCCCCCTCTCCGCTTGTCACGATTCCTCCACGCATTGCGCGAAAGCGGAGAGGGGGATGGAGGTCTAAGGACGTGTCCTTAGGTAACCTCCCCTCCCCCGGCAGATCCGCATCACTCAGCGAACGGGATCCACTGCCGGGGGAGGGGCAGGGGGTGGGGGCCATAGAGGACGCGCCGGCCTTGGTTAAGGGAGCCTGGCCAGTCGATCCGGGATTGGCCCACAGGCTCTGAGCCGCCGTGTCTCATCCTGCGCTAGAGGCTTCAGCCTTGTTCATCCTGGTGGCATCGTCGCCCTCGGCGCGGCGCGCCGGCTGGGACGAGATCCCCGCTCTGCTGCTGCCTCTCCTGATCTTTGGCCTGCGAACCACCGATCTCACGCTATCGACACTGCGGATGCTGGTGACCGTTCGCGGGCGTCGGGCGGCGGCCTGGGTCCTCGGGTTTGGCCAGGCGCTGGTGTTCATCAGCGCCGTGGCCGGAGTTCTCAGCCGGCTCGAGGATCCCTGGAACTGGATCGCCTACGCGGCGGGCTTCGGGACGGGCAACGTGGTGGGCATTCTGCTTGAGAGCCGTCTGGCTCCCGGGCACAGCCTGCTCCAGGTCGTCAGCCCGCGCCGCGGCCAGGCCGTCAGTGAAGCGCTGCGGGGCAGCGGCCATGGGGTCACGACCCTCGCGGCCCGCGGTCGCGAGGGGACGGTCTCCCTCATTCTGTGCTACGTGCCCCGCCGGCAGGTCGAGGCCGCGCACACGGAGATCCTTGGGGCTGATCCGGAAGCGTTTGTCACGGTCGGCCATGTCCGCCAGGTGCGGGGCGGCTGGAGGGCCTGAACGTGCGTCGAGCGTCTCCCGCGAGGCCGATGTTTGCATTGCCTGAGCCGTGCCTGTATAATCCCGCCACCCCAAGCACGCCAGCGTTGACGAGGCCGTAATGGCGCTTAAGGGCAATCTGCGGGACTTCAGCGTTACACAACTGCTGAACCTGATCAACTTAGCCCGCAAGACCGGCACGCTCAGCCTGGAAAGCTCCGGCGCCGCCGCCTGGGTCTCGTTCCGCGAAGGCAAACTGATCTACGCCCAGCTGGGCAACGAAGATGCCAGCCTCACCGGCGTTCTGGCCAAGACCGGGACGATCACCACCCAGCAGGCTCAGGTGATCAAGACGCGGGCCGGCGAACGGCCCGATAAGGAGATCGGAATCCTGCTGATCAACGCCGGCTACCTCACCCAGCAGACCATCCTGGCAAGCATCCGTCAACACATTCTCGATATCGTCTACCAACTCTTCACCTGGGGCGAAGGGTTCTTCCGCTTCGACGCCGAACTGCTGCCACCCGAGGACCGGATCACCATCCGGCTCGACCTGGAAGATATCATCATCCAGGGCTCCCGCCTGCTCAAGGAATCCGAACAGCTGCAGGAGGAGATCCCCAATCTGGATATGGCCCTCGATTTCGTCGAGAGGCCCGGCGCCAATATCCGGGATGTCAATCTAAGCGTCGAGGAATGGCGGGTGGTCTCCTATATCAATCCCAAGAACACCATCCGCCAGATCGCGCGTGCCAACAAGATGAGCGACCTGGAAATCCGCCGGATCGTTTTCGGTCTGCTCCAGGCCGGGCTGGTGGATATTGTGCGGCCTGTCGGAATGCCGCTGCCGGCCGGGGCCAAGCAGCTCCCTCCGGTGGACCGAAAGCAGCAATCATCGCTGGTGAACCGTCTGATCCAGCGAGTCCGTTCGCTCTAGGCGAGGATCGCCGATGCAAACCGTCAAGATGGTGGTCACCGGTCCGTTTGGTGCAGGGAAGACGGCCTTCATCCAATCCATCAGCGAGATCGACGTCGTCTCCACGGAGCGCAAGATCTCCACGGAAGCCGAACGGATCAAGGAAACGACGACCGTGGCCATGGACTTCGGCCGCATCACCGTCGACGACGATCTGGTCCTCTACCTCTTCGGCACGCCCGGCCAAAAGCGCTTCGATTTCATGTGGGAGATCCTCTCCGAAGGCATGCTCGGCTTCGTGGTCGTCGTCGACAGCGCCCGGCCGGAGACGTTCCGCGAGGCCAAGGGAATCCTCCAGACGTTCCGCGCCTACGCCCCCACCCCCTACGTCGTTGCGGCCAACAAACAGGATAAGGAAGACGCCTGGCCGGTGGAAGATCTGCGGATCGCCCTCAAGCTCGATAAGAAGGTCAAGATGCTTCCCTGCGTGGCCAGCGACCGCGAGCAGGTGAAGAAGGTGCTGCTCGAGCTTCTCTACAGCATCTTGGAGGAGATGCAGGAGAAGTAGAGGCGGCCCGTCACGCTGTGCGGCCCGCCGGCTGCCCCCCCCGCCCCTCCTCAGGCGGAACGATGAGCAATCCAACGAGAGCACCCGCCCTCTACTACCCCAACAAACTGGGGCGAATCGTGCTGCTGGCCTTCGAAGAGGTGCTGGGCCACAACGGCCTCACCGCCGCGCTCAACCTGGCCGGCCTCCACCATCTGATCAATAACTACCCTCCCAACAATCTCGACCTCGGCTTTCGGTTTGAAGACCTCTCGGCGCTGCACCGTTCCCTGGAGGAACTGTATGGCCCGCGGGGAGGGCGCGGCGTGGCCGCCCGGGCCGGCCGCATCTGCTTTAAGTACGGCTTGCGCGAGTTTGGCCCCGAGCTCGGGGTCTCCGATCTCGCTTTCCGCCTGCTCCCCCTCAACATGAAGCTCAAAGTCGGGGGAGACGTCTTCATCTCTACGCTCAACCGCTTCACCGAGCAACTCCTGCACTTCGAGGAAGAACCCGGTACCTACCTGCTCCACGTGGATCACTGCCCCGTCTGCTGGGGACGCAAGGCCGACGCACCCTGCTGCAATCTCACCGCCGGTGTCCTCCAGGAGGCGCTCTTCTGGGTGAGCGGCGGCAGGAACTTCATGGTCGAAGAAGTGGCCTGCATCGCCGCCGGCGACCTCACCTGCCTCTATCGCATCGACCGTCAGCCGCTCGACTGATCGGCGTGGGTGCGCCCGCTCTGACGCCGCGCTCGCCTCGTGCAGGGCGAGGGCACTCCCTTCCACCCGCCTGGAGTGCGCTCGGGGCCGGCAGGTTCTCGCCCTCGCTCCGCCCAGAGCCTGTGAACCAACACCGGATCGACTCGTGAGGGCCTCTCTGCAGTCGGGGCGTCATGAATTGCCCCCACCCCCGACCCCTCCCCCGGCAGTTGCTCGAATTCAACTGCCGATGGCCACTTGCCGGGGGAGGGGAGGTTGATCAAAGGAGGCAGGGGGGTGAGACGGGGAGCCCGAGACGGAAATGTCACTGTCCCGCCGCAAATGGTCGAACGCGGCATGAGCATTCACTTCCCCGCGTCCACTTGTCGACAGCCTCTCAGAGGGCGATGTCCGCTTAGTGGGGTGACTCCTGCCGCCCTGAGCGGAGGCCGCTTTCCGACGTCGACAGCAAGGATCACCGCTGCGGCCGCAGTCGAAGGGCGTGGAGGCAAGTGCGCGCACCAGAAGCCTCGCGCCCTGAGCGGAGGCCGTTTTTTGACTTCGATGGCAGAGACCCCGCTGCGGCCGCAGTCGAAGGGCGCTCACATCCCAACCTCTTGCACACGGCTGCGGGTGTGCTCCTTGACGCGCCTCCCCCGGTGGCTTATACTGCGAATCGAACAACCAGCACGGGGAGCCCGGCGTGCCGGGCTGAGAGGAGGGCGGGGGCCCTCGACCCGTAGAACCTGATCCGGATCATGCCGGCGGAGGGAATGCTCATATCCTGGCTCCAACCCCTCCCCGGCCCGATGGAGGGGTTTTGCTTTGCGGGCAGTGATCGTCGCCGGGGGCGCACTCCCCCACGCACAGGCCGATCGGGCGCACATCCGCCCCGATGACCTGCTCCTCGCCGCCGACGGAGGCGGCCATTACTGCCTGAGCCTTGGCCTCAGCCCCGCCGCGGTCATCGGCGATTTCGATTCCCTCGCGCCGGAAGAGCTTCGGGCGCTGCAAGACCTCGGCGCCGCGCTCGTCCGCCACCCCGCCCGAAAAGACCAGACCGATCTCGAGCTCGCCGTGCGCTTCGCCCTGGAACATGGCGCCGATGAGATCCTGATCCTGGGCGGCCTCGGCGAACGCTGGGACCAGACCATCGCCAACCTCCTCCTCGTCGGCGCGCCCGGGCTTGGGCAGGCGCACCTACGGATCCTCGATGGCCCGCAAGAGATCCACTCCCTGCGCGCCGGCGAAATCCTCGAGCTGCACGGCCAGATCGGGGACATCGTCTCCCTGATCCCCCTCAGCGGCGACGCCCGGGGCGTGACCACACAAGGGCTCGACTACCCGCTGCAGGACGGCACGCTTCCCTTCGGCTCGACCCTTGGAGTGAGCAATTCGCTCTCTCAGCCCGTTGCACGGATCACCTTCGAGCACGGCCTCTTGCTGTGCACGATTCTCCATCTCGCACCAGGTGTCACCTGAGAGGGAGGCTCTGATGGCCCGCCGACCTTTTGCGCTTCTCCTGCTCCTGGCCCTCCTGGCGGGGTGCGGCCCGCGCCAGGGCCGGACCCTGACGATCATGACCCACGACTCGTTCGCCGTCTCCGAGAGTATTGCGGTGGCTTTCGAGGCCGAGAACAACGTCACCCTACGCTTTCTCGTCTCCGGAGATACGGGCGAAGCCGTCAACAAGGCCGTTCTGGCCGCCGGCAATCCCCTCGCCGATGTCTTCTACGGCGTGGACAACACCTTCCTCTCCCGCGCCCTCGAGGCTGAGATCTTCGAGCCGTACGACTCGCCGCTGCTGGAGCAGATCCCCGACGCCTTCGAGCTCGACCCCACCCACAACGCCCTGCCGGTGGACTACGGCGACGTCTGCCTCAACTACGACCGCGCCTACTTCGCCGATCGAGGCCTCGAGCCGCCGGGAAGCCTCGAAGACCTGCTCAGGCCGGAGTATCGGGGCCTGCTGGTTGTCGAAAACCCGGCCACCTCCTCTCCGGGGCTGGCATTCCTTCTGGCCACGATCGGCCACTTCGGGGAAGAGGGCTATCTCGAGTTTTGGCAGGGCCTTCGGGGAAACGATGTCCTGGTCGTCAATGACTGGGAGACGGCCTACCGAACGGAGTTTAGCGGATCTTCAGGCCGAGGCCCTCGGCCGATCGTCGTTTCCTACGGCTCGAGCCCGCCGTTCGAGGTGATGTTCTCGCCGCAGCCGCCCACCGAGGCCCCGACGGCGGCCGTTGTGAGCGACGGCTCGTGCTTCCGCCAGATCGAGTTCGTCGGCGTGTTGCGAGGCACCGAGAATCGTGATCTCGCCGAGGCCTGGATCGATTTCATGCTCTCCGTTCCTTTCCAGGAGGACATGCCGCTCCAGATGTATGTCTTCCCCGTCAACACGGAAGCCGCCCTCGACGAGATCTTCACCCTCCACCTCGCCGTGCCCGAGAATCCAGCCTTCGTGAGCCCCGAGGCCATCGCCGCCAATCGCGAAGCGTGGGTCGAGGCCTGGACCGAGACGGTCCTTCGATGACCCTCCCCCTCGCCCCGCCGGCGCGGTCCCGGCCCACGGCCCGCCGGCGCCCGGCGATCCTCTCGGGGGCCTTGTGGCTGGCGCCGCTGGCCTTCCTGGCGGTCTTCTATTTCTACCCGCTCGGGAGCCTGCTCTCGCTCGGCCTCTCCCGGAGCGCCGAGGGGCCGGCGGCGCCCTTCCTGGAGATGCTCGCCTCGCCTTTCCTGCGGGGGATCGTCGGCTTCACCTTCGGCCAGGCCGCGCTCTCCACCGCGCTCACCCTCCTGCTCGGCCTCCCCGGCGCCTATCTTCTGGCGCGCTACAGCTTCCGGGGCAAGGCGCTCCTACGCGCGCTGACCGCCGTCCCCTTCGTCATGCCCACCCTCGTCGTCGCGGCCGGCTTCAGCGCGCTGCTTGGGCCCCGCGGATGGCTGAACCTGGCACTGATGGGGCTCTTTCACCTGCCCGCCCCGCCCCTCCAGATCCTGAACACCCTCGGCGCGATCCTGCTGGCCCACGTCTTCTACAACACCACCATCGTCTTGCGCATGGTGGGTGACTTCTGGTCCCACCTCGACCCGCGGCTCAACCAGGCGGCCCAGACCCTGGGGGCGTCCCGCGCCCACACCCTTTTCCGCGTCACCCTTCCGCTGCTGATGCCCGCCATCGCTGCAGCCTCTCTCCTCATCTTCCTCTTCGACTTCACTTCCTTCGGGGTCATCCTTGTTCTCGGTGGCCCGCGCCTGACCACCCTTGAAGTGGAGATCTACCGCCAGACGGTGAGCCTCTTCAATCTCCCGCTGGCCGCGGCCCTCACGATCCTCCAGTTGGTGTTCACCCTGGGGATCACGATCCTGTATCTGCGACTCAGCGCCCGTGTGCAGCGCCCGCTCCATCTTCGCGGCGGCTCGCTGACCCAGCGCCCCCTGCGCGGCCTGCGGGAGCGCCTTCTGGCGGCCGCCATGATTGGGGTGTTGCTGACCTTCCTTGTCACTCCGCTGGCGGCCCTCGCCGCGCGGTCGTTTGCCCGCCTCGAGCCCGAGGCCGGGCAGCCAGCGGCGCCCCGGCCCGCATGGACCCTCGATTACTACCACGAGCTCGGTATCAACCGGCGTCGCTCGCTCTTCTACACTCCGCCCGCAGCGGCGATCGGCGTCTCTTTGGCCTACGCAGCGGCGACGGTCGCCCTGGCCCTCGGGCTTGGCCTGCCTGCGGCCTGGTCGCTGGCGCGGGGGGAGGGCAGCCTGGCCAGGCGTGTGCTCGATCCGATCCTTATGCTGCCTCTCGGGACCTCCGCGGTGAGCCTCGGGCTGGGGTTCATCGTCGCCCTCGACCGGCCGCCGCTCGATCTGCGCGCCTCCCCGGTGCTGGTCCCTCTCGCTCACACGCTGGTCGCCTTTCCGTTTGTCGTCCGCAGTCTGGTCCCGGCGCTCCGCAGCATCCGACCGCGGCTGCGGCATGCGGCCGGCATCCTCGGCGCGCCTCCGCTCGAGGTGATCCGACGGATCGATGTTCCATTGGTTGGGAGGGGGGTCCTCGTCGCCGCCACCTTTGCCTTCCTGATCTCGCTCGGCGAGTTTGGAGCCACGGCTGTCGTCGCCCGGCCCGAGTACCCCACCGTCCCTCTCGCCATCTATCGCTTCATCACGGCGCCCGGCGCCCTGAACTACGGGCAGGCTCTCGCTCTGAGCACGATCTTGATGGCGGTCTGTACCGCCGGGATGCTGGGGATCGAGAGGCTGAGGATCGCCGAGGTCGGGGAGTTCTAGGAAGCGAGGTTCCGTAGGGGCGCAGCATGCTGCGCCCCTACACACGCACCGGCATGGATTCTCTATTGATCGCTCTCACCGTCCACGACATCCACAAATCCTTCGGCCCCACCCGCGCCCTCGCCGGCGTCAGCTTCGAAGTCGCCGAGGGGGAGATCGTCGCCCTTCTCGGCCCGAGCGGCTGCGGGAAATCGACTCTCCTCTCAATCGTAGCCGGGATCGAGGC
>DATEAV010000340.1:0-4245 GCA_035288185.1 Anaerolineales bacterium
CACATCCTCGGGAGGGCTGACGACGGCAGCGCGCACGTTCGCCGGGAGGCTCCGGACGCTGCAGAACAAGACGCTCCGCTACCCCGGGCACTTCGCCCTGCTGAAGACGATCCAGCAGCTCGGCCTCCTACGGCTCGAGCCCGTGACGGTGGACGGCCAGCCCGTGGTGCCGCGCCACGTCTTGCATGCGCTCTGGGAGCCGCAGATCCGCGCCGATCCGACGACACGGGACGTGATCATCATTCGGATCCTCGCCACCGGGCGGACGAACGGGAGGAACGCGGAAGTGTGGGTGGACCTGATCCACGAGTACGACGAGGGCACCGGGTTCACGGCGATGGAGCAAGGCACCGGGTGGCATGCCGCGATCATGACGGCGGCGATCGGTCGCGGGCGCGTGCCAAAAGGCGTCGTTCCGGTGGAGAGTGCGATGTCGGGGAGCGAGTTTGTCGCCGAGGCGGAGAAGAGGGGGTTCCAGATCACGCTGGAGGTGAGGGAGAAGTAGGGGCGAGGCATCATCAGGCTCCCGGAGCCTTGAAGGCTCCGGGAGCCTATCCCCGCTAGACACCGGGTTTCTCGCAGAAACCCGGTGTCTTCCCCGCCGCCACAGCAAGGCCCTACGTAGCGTGTACGACGTTGGGCTGCTGCTGAGCTCCGGAGCAGGGTTGTGTAAGACGGTCGTGGCGGTCTCCCGGAAGAGCTCCCAATCCTCTTCATCGGTCCAGACGCAGTGGGCGAGCACCGTGCGCGGGCCGAGGAGCCCGTGCGCCATCGCCAATTCCGCGGGCGAGCGGTAGCCCGCCGAACGCGCATGCTCGAGGGCTTATCTCACCTCGGAAAGGTGCATCGTGATTCCCATGCCGCGCTCGCGGGCAAGGGCCCTGATCCGGTCGTAGAGCTCAAGGCTGACGCCCCCGGGCGTGCGCGGGCCAAACCAGACTTGCAGCCTCCCATCGCCCCCCCATTCCAGCAGTCGAAGGCGCGCCGCTGGCCTGGATCCAGAGTTGCAGCGCGTGGGCGCTGCCGAACACCAGGGCACCGACGAAGGTCATGAAGGGCCGCCACTTGCCGAAGTACACAATGGCGACGCCGATAAATCCGCGGCCCACGGTCATGTTGTCGGCGAAGATCCTGAGGTGAGCGATCGAGAGGTCGGCGCCTCCCAGCGCGCCCAGCACGCAGCCCAGAATCACGCACAGGTAGCGGATCGCAGCGACGTTCACTCCGAGCGTGTCGGCGGCTTCGGGATTCTCACCGACGGCACGGATCTTGAGGCCCAGGCTCGTTCGGCTCAGGATGAAGCCGAGGCTTTGTGCGATCCTACAGCACCGGCCACCTCGGCTTGATCTCGATCCCGGCGCGTGCGTAGAGTCGGGAGGCCCGCTCACGCGCCTCTGCCAGGATGCGATCCTCATCCATGGTGAGGGCCTTCCCGCCTCGGACGACGATCCGGCCGTCGACGACGACAGTGTCGACGTCCTTCCCCGTGGCGGCGCACACGACAGTGGAGACGGGGTTCGGTGAGGGGATGAGGTGGGGTTTGTTCAGATCGAGCACTGCAAAATCGGCCCGCTTGCCAACCTCGAGCGAGCCGATCCGGCTCTCCCAGCCCATCGCCCGGGCGCCGTGGATCGTCGCCATCTCGAAAGCCTGTTCGCTGGGGATGATGGTTGGATCCAGGGTGCGGGCTTTGTGCAGATATGAAGCCCAACGCATTGCCCGGACCATGTCGTAGTCGTTGCTGCTCGGCCCGCCGTCGGTGCCCAAGCCGACGTTCACTCCTGCCGCCAGCATCTCAGGGATCGGGGCGATCCCCGAGGCAAGCTTGGAGTTGGAAAGGGGATTGTGCGTCACGTGCGTACCGCTCTCGGCCAGCAGGGCGATCTCGTCCGGATCTGCCCAGACGACGTGGATCAGCAGCACATTCGGGCCGAGCATGCCCACGCTCCGGGCGTATTCAATCGGCCGAAGCCCAAACTCCCTCCGAGTGTGCTCCACATCCGCCCGCACCTCGGCAAGGTGGACGGTGACGCCCATCCCCCTTTCGCGGGCCGCCGCCATCATCTTGCGGTAGAGGTCCGACGTAGTGCCGCCGGGGGGCCTCGGGCCAAACCAGACCTGGATCCTTCCATCGGCCGCGCCGTTCCAGCGACCGTGCGCCGCCAGAGCCTCCTCGAACGAGGCCTCCGGGTTCTCGATCATGCCCGGGTACATGCTCCCTGCGGACGTGGCGTAGGAGGGCAGATCCATGACGATCTTGGAAAGGGCGGCGCGGATGCCGGAGGCCTCGACGACCCGGGCAATCCCGTCGAAGCCATACCGGCCGGCGATCATGCTTTCCACGAACGCCGTCGTCCCGGATTTCAGCATCTCCAGGATGGCGAGCTCGGCGCTCAGGCGCCCATCCTCCGCGTCGAAGTTCCCCTGGAGCACCCAGACACGTTTGGTGAGCCAGTCCACCAGAGAAAGGTCGTCGGCGCAGCCGCGGAGCAGCGCCTGGGCCAGGTGGACATGGGTGTTGACCAGGCCGGGGATCACCAATCCGCCGCCCAGATCGGTGAATTCGCGTTCGTGAGGCGATTGCTCTCGGACTGCGCTACGTTTGCCGACGGCCCGGATAACCCCGCCCTCGACCGCAAGCGCCCCGTCCGTGATAATCCGTCGATCTTTGTCGACGGTCACCAGCGTGCAGTTTTCGAAGATCATGTGACCCTCCGCGCTGGCCAGCAAGTGATCCTCGCGCTTGCCCGGCCTGGGGGGCGAGGGCCCGGCCCGAGCCGGCGTCCCCCGCGCCAGGCCTGTGCCTTGTGGCCCTCTAGACGGCTACGGCACGGCGCCCCACCGTAACGGATCAACGGAGCGACCAGAGCCCGATCGACTCGCCCAAGCAGTGAGACCATGCATGACGGCGCAAGTGCCCCTCGCCGATCCCCGCCCGCCGGAGGCCGAATTATCGCGCGCCTCCGGATGGACTTGCGGACCGACCACGGTTCCACCGGTGGGCCGGGCGGATAAGGTCGATCCTCAGGATGTTCCCGGCCCATGTCGTGTCGCTCCCAGATTAGCCCAGGGCTCATTCTCCTACTCACCGCACGGAACACAGAAAGGGCACAGGATACTGGTCTTCCGGTGAGTTTGCCGCGTCCGCGAGGGGCGCCTGGCAAAGGGATCACGGCTCAAGACAGGCGGGAATGGAGTTGGTGGGCCCCTCGGGGTTCTCCGTCGTTCCCTCCTGATCGTAGATCTTGACGTAGTCGATCTCAGGGAACGGCAGCAAGTTGGCCAGGATCGGTTGAGCGATCGTGTAGATGGCGCCGTTCGAGGCGCAGGGGCCCACGAGGTACAGGTGGGCGATGCCATTTTCGATCCGAAGGAGGCTGTAGCCCGTGAACCCGCTGGTGATTCGTTCCAGCCCGAGAGCCTGCTCTCCCGGCGTTGGCCCACGGAAGAATTCATCGAGAACGGCTGCCGGAAGATCAGAACCAGGGGCGATATGTCGTGTGACGGTGCCTTCGAATGGATGAGTTCCTATCGCGTAGCGAGCCGAGTCGGTGAAGTAGACCGTGATCGACACGAGTGCAGGGGTATCCACAGGCGACGGGGACTGCACAGGCGTGCCGGTGGGGGACGGCTCCGGGGTCGGGGTCGGCGCGAGACCGGGCAGCCCCCCGCAGGCGATGATCCCCAGCGCGAGAGGCAGGGCTGAGAGCGCCCATCGGCCATTCATAGAGTCCCTCCGCGAAAGACCTCGGTTGTGGGTCAGAGCTCGACGAGAAAAGTGCGGTAGCGCTTGTACTCTTCTGCGCCGAGGCGCGTGGCCAGTTTGTTGGTCTGCGGGTTGTCTTCACCCGTGAGGCTCATGTCCATCCATTCAAAGCCGCCGCGCAGGCAAGCCTCGATCATGCGAGCGAACATCAGTGCATCCAGACCAAGCCCCCAGAAGTCCGGGTCGAGCGCCAGGATCTTGTACGAGACGCCTTTGATTCGACGCACGGCGAGCCAGAGCATGGGCGTCTGCCACGGCCAGCGCAGCCCGCCACAGGCCTTGAAGGCTTCGGCCAGATTTGGAAGGGCCACGCTGAATCCCACTTCCTTTCCATCGACGAGGGCGAATAACACCAGTTCCTCGCGCAGCACCGGCATCAGCTCTCGCACAAAGCGGCGGAATTCATCTTCGGCCACCGGCGCGAAGGACGGAAGCGTGGCCAGGGAGCGGTTGTAGATCCGGAGAACCGCCTGAAACTC
>DATEAV010000341.1:0-2451 GCA_035288185.1 Anaerolineales bacterium
CGCCCGAGCCCGCGGCGAGGCCCTCGAACACGTCCTCTTCTACGGGCCCCCCGGCCTCGGCAAGACCACCCTGGCGCACATTCTGGCCGGCGAGATGGAAGTGGCCATTCGGGTGACCTCCGGCCCGGCGATCGAGCGCCCCGGAGATCTCGCCGCGATCCTCACCAACCTGCGCCCGCACGACATCCTCTTCATCGACGAGATCCACCGCCTGGGACGGGCCGTCGAGGAGATCCTCTATCCGGCGATGGAGGATTATGCCCTCGACATCATCATCGGGAAGGGCCCCAGCGCCCGTTCCCTCCGGCTTCGCCTGCCTCGTTTCACGGTCGTTGGCGCCACCACCCGTCTCGCCTTGATGACGGCGCCGCTGCGGGCGCGCTTCGGCGCCGTCCACCGTCTCGACTTCTACGACGAGGCGGCCATGGAGGCGATCGTCCGCCGGGCTGCCACGCTGATGAAGATGGATATCGACGCCGACGGGCTGGTGGAGATCGCCTGCCGGGCGCGGGGCACCCCGCGCGTCGCCCTCCGCCTGCTGCGGCGCGTGCGGGATTTTGCCGAAGTGAGGGCCGGCGGCAAGGTGAGCCGCGCCGTCGCCACTGAAGCCCTCGAGCTCCTCGACGTGGACGATCTTGGCCTGGACGAATTCGATCGCCGGGTCTTGCGCACCGTGATCGAGAAGTTCGCCGGCGGCCCCGTCGGACTGCAGACGATCGCCGCCGCCATCAACGAAGAACCCGATACGATCATGGACGTCGTCGAGCCCTACCTGATCCAGCTCGGTTTCATCGACCGGACGCCCCAGGGCCGGGTGGCAACCCCCAGGGCCTACCGGCATCTGGGCCTGGCCGCCCCCGAAGCCCCGCAGCCGCGCCTCCCCGAGATCTGAGCCATGAACGACCTCACCGCACTGGCGCGGTGGCTTATGATTTTCGGCCTGGTTCTCGCCGGTGTCGGAGGGCTGATCTGGCTTCTCGGTCGAACGGGCCTGCCCATCGGCCGCCTCCCGGGAGACCTGAGAATCGAGACCGGCTCGATCACCTGCCTCGTTCCTCTGGCTACCTCCATCGTGATCAGCGTGATTCTGACCATCGCCCTCAACCTGATCGCACGCCTCCTGGGTCGCTAAGGGTGCGCACTTCCGATTTCGAATACGACCTGCCGGCGGGGCTCATCGCCCAGGCGCCGGCGGCTCCGCGCGATTCTTCCCGCCTTCTGGTGCTCAAGCGAACGAGCGGCTCCCTCGCCCATCACCTCTTCCGCGACCTGCCAGATCTGCTTCACCCGGACGACGTCCTCGTCCTGAACGAAACCCGCGTGCTGCCAGCCCGCCTCCACGCCCGTAAGATCCCGACTGGCGGTCGGATCGAGCTCCTGCTTCTCCGACGGCCGGCGCCTCAAACATGGGAGGTGCTGGTTGGGGGAAAGGGCCTGGCCCCGGGGAGGCGCTTGCAGGTGGAAGGGGGGCCGGAAGCCGAAATCCTCCAGGACCTGGGCGGGCCCCGACGCCTGGTCCGCTTCCATGAGCCGATCTCCCCCCGGTTGCAGGAGATCGGCGAGATGCCTCTGCCCCCGTATATCCACACGCCTCTCCGCGATCCCGAAGAGTATCAGACCGTCTTCGCCCGTGAGCCGGGATCCGCGGCGGCGCCCACCGCCGGCCTCCATTTCACCCCCGACCTGCTCGATCGAATTCGATCCCGCGGCATCGAGATCGCTTTCGTCACGCTGCACGTCGGCCTCGACACCTTCGCCCCGGTCGACGAGGAGGATCCGGGCAAGCACCGGATCCACACCGAGTGGTGCCGCGTGGCGCAGGCGGCCGCCGAAGCCGTGAATGCCGCCCGCGCCCGGGGCGGCCGGGTCGTCGCTGTCGGGACGACGGCGACCCGGACGCTGGAGACCGCCGCTCGCCTCGCTCCGCCAGGGCTGGCGGTGGCCCCCTTCGAGGGCGCGACGGATCTCTTCATCCTGCCGGGGCACACGTTTCGCGCCGTCGATGCCCTGATCACCAATTTCCATCTGCCTCGCTCGACGCTCCTGATGCTCGTCTGCGCTTTCGCCGGCCGGGAGAGGGTCTTGGCAGCGTATGAATCCGCCAAGGCCTCGGGCTATCGCTTCTACTCTTTCGGCGATGCGATGTTCATCGTATGATGGTGGCGAGGCTCCGCGGGGTGGCAGAGATCGATGGCCCCGCGAAGTCCACGAGTGTTTCCAGAGCCTGTGAAAGAATCTCAGGTCGACGCGTGTGGCGTGTCCCAGAGTGGCCCCCACCCCGTTCGGGCCGCGAAGCCCCCCGTTCGGGCCGCGAGCCCCGGCCCGCCGGGGCGAGACGGCCGGCCCGCCGGGGCGAGACGGCCCCTGACCCCTCCCCCGGCGGTTACTGGAATTCGACCCCGGCGGCAACTGGCCGGGGGAGGGGAGGTTGACCCAAGGAGGCAGGGGGGG
>DATEAV010000342.1:0-9125 GCA_035288185.1 Anaerolineales bacterium
AATGTCGCCACGATCGGAGGAAACGTCGCCCATGCGCTGCCGGCGGCCGACGGCGCCATCGCTCTCCTGGCGCTGGAGGCGGAAGCCCTGCTGGCCGGTGCGTTCGGCCGCCGCTGGGCGCCGCTGGAGCACCTGTTCGAATCTCCAGGGGTCCCCGCGTTTCGAAGGGCGTCCGAGTTGATTGTGGGCTTCAGGTTCGTTCCGGCAAGGCCTCCGACGCACACGGCGTTCCGGAGAATCATGCGGCCCCAGGGGCTGGCCATCGCCATCCTGAACATGGCCGCCTGGGTGCGGTGGGGGCTAGCGGGTCGGATCGAGGACGTGCGTCTGTCGTTGGGGCCGGCGGGGCCTTGCCCGAAGCGGGCCCGGGCCACAGAGGCCGTCTTGCGGGGAATGGCGATCGAGCCGGACGAGATCGCCAAGGCGGCACGAGTTCTGGAAGACGAAGTCCAACTGCGCACCAGCCCACACCGGGCCACCGAGGACTATCGAAGACACCTTCTGGGAGTGCTCCTTCGAAGAGTGTTGCAGGCCACATCGCCGATCCCAGCAGACCATGAATCGCTTGCGGCCTGAGGGTGACGGTATGTCGATCGTAGACCATGTCAGGGAAACCGGCGGCTATCGCCGGGCGCAGAGTGTGACTTTCTCCCGGGCAGGCTTTGATGCGCGCTGCACGATGGGCGCCGCGGACCGACCTCGGGGCGGCCGGAGCTCCGAGGGGCGGGGGCGCGCGTGAAGGAGCTCCGCTTGTGGGTCAATGGGCGCGAAGTGCGCCTGGAGGTCGAGGCCGAGGAGATGCTGGCCGATGTCCTGCGAGGCCGCCTCGGCCTCACCGGGACGAAGATCGGATGCGGTGAAGCGGAGTGCGGATCGTGCACCGTTCTGGTCGACGGCGAGGCGGTGCTCTCATGCGTCCTGCCCGCAGCGAAAGCGGCCGGCCGTCATGTGGTCACCATCGAGGGGCTGGCTGCGGAGCAAGGCGGCCAGGGGCTCCATCCTCTGCAAGAAGCCTTCGTCGGGCATGGCGCGATCCAATGCGGGTTTTGCACCCCGGGCCAGATCATGGCGGCTGCGGCTCTCCTTTCTCGCAAGCTCGACCCTTCCGAGGCTGAAATCCGCCTGGCCCTCAAGGACACGCTCTGCCGATGCGGTGCCTACCGGCAGATCATCACCGCCGTGCGCGCCGCGGCAGAGAGCCTGCGAACCGGCAAGCCCGTCGCCCCGCCCGAAATCCCCGCCCCGAGCCAGCTCAGGGTGGTGGGGAAGAACCTTCCCCGAGCGGATGCCGCGGCCAAAGCGACCGGAGAAGCCAGGTTCACCGATGATTACTCGTTCCCGGGGATGCTCCATGGCCGGGCGCTGCGAGCCGGCGTGCCGCACGCGAGGCTCGTCCGGATCGACGTCACGCGCGCCCGCGAGCAGCAAGGCGTGCGTGCCGTGATGACGGCCGCCGACATCCCAGGCGCGCACCAGCATGGTCTGGTTGTCGACGATTGGCCGGCACTCGTCGGTGTTGGTGAGAGAGTCCGGTATGTGGGTGATGCTATTGCGCTGGTCGCGGCCGAGTCACGGAAGATCGCGGACGAGGCGCTCGCCCTCATTGAAGTGGGGTTCGAGCGGCTTCCACCGATCACCGATCCTCGAACGGCGCTGGATGCGGCGACGCCCGCGATCCACGCCGGCGGCAACTTGCTCAAGCACATCGAGGTTCGCAAAGGGCAGATTGAAGAGGGCTTCGCGCAGGCCGAGGTCGTTGTGGAAGCGACCTACCACACGGCGAGCCAGGAGCACGCCTTCCTGGAGCCCGAGTGCTCCATTGCCCGGCCGTTGGAAAGCGGGCGCCTCCAGATCTATGTGGGCTCGCAGATCCCTTATGCGGACCGCGCGCAGGTGGCGCGCTGCCTGGCGATGCGCGAGGAAGACGTGCGCGTGATCGGCACGCTGATCGGGGGCGGCTTCGGCGGCAAGGAGGACATTGCCGGGCAGATCCACGCCGCGCTGCTGGCGAGGGCGACCGGCCGCCCGGTGAAGATCCTCTACGACCGCAGGGAGAGCCTCCTGGTGCACCCCAAGCGACACGCCACCGAGATCCGCGTGCGCCTGGGGGCCCGGCGAGATGGCACGCTCGTGGCGGCGGAGACCGAGCTCTACGGCGACACGGGCGCCTACGCCTCGCTGGGCGACAAGGTGATGACCCGCGCCACAACGCACTCCACCGGGCCGTATGTTGTGCCGCACGTCAAGGCCGACTGCTTTGCGACCTACACGAACAACCCGCCCGCGGGGGCATTCCGAGGCTTTGGCGTCACACAGTCGGCCTTCGCGATCGAATCGGCGATGGATGAGCTCGCCCATCGGCTGGATATCGACCCGATCAGGCTCAGGCGGAAGAACGCGCTGCGGCCGGGAGAGGCCACCAACACGGGGCAGGTGCTCCGCGAAAGCGTCGGCCTCTTGGAGTGCATCGACCGGGTGGAAATCGAGGTTCGCCACCTCTCGGACGGGAGGGATCCATTCCGGCCGCGGACGCCGCCGGATGAGCCAGCTCTTCGCCGGGCCTGGGGTCTCGCGGTAGGATTCAAGAACACGGGGCTTGGCGGCGGTGCGCCAGATAAGGCAGGCGCGGAGGTGGAGCTCTATCCCGACGGATGGGCGGAGGTGCGCTCGTCTTCGGCGGAGCTCGGACAGGGCCTCTCCACGGTGCTCCAGATGATCGCCGCCGAGGAGCTGGGGTTGCCGGCGGGAGCCGTGAGAGTCCTGCTCTCCGACACGGACCGGACGCCCGACGGCGGTCCGACGACGGCTTCGCGACAGACGTTCGTCACCGGGAATGCCGTCCGGCACGCCTCGTTGGCGCTGAGGGAAGCGCTCGCCGCCACCGTGGCCGAGAGATGGGATCAGCCTCCCGAGTCCGTCCGCTTCGTGGAAGGTCTTGCCCAGGTTGGTGAACGGCGAGTGAGGATCGGCCAAGTCGTCGAGTGGATGCGGGCGGAAGGGCGGGAGCCTCGGGCGCGCTATGAATACTGGGCCCCGGCCACACAGGCTCTGGGGAGCGGAGGCGATATCCACTTTGCCTTCGCCTTCGCCGCGCAAGCCGCGGAGGTGGAGGTCGATCTCGAGACGGGTGAGGTCCGCGTGTTGCGGGTGGTTACGGCAAACGACGTCGGGCGCGCCTTGAATCCGCTGGGCCTCGTGGGGCAGATTGACGGCGGTGTTATCATGGGGCTGGGGACGGCTCTCACCGAGGAATTCATCGTGGATGAAGGGCGCCTGTTCACGGATCGCCTGGCTCGCTACCGGATTCCTTCCGTGGCCCTCCTCCCCGAGATTCGCTCATTCATCGTGGAGCATCCGGCCTCGGAAGGCCCTTACGGTGCCAAAGGGGTGGGCGAGATCGTGGGCATCCCGACCGCCGCCGCCATCACCAACGCGATCTACCACGCCTGCGGGATCCGGGTCCGACGTCTGCCGGTGGATCAGGACTGGCTGGCCATGAAGATCGCGGAGAGAGGGGCCACGTGAGTGGGGAAGGCGCGCCGCGCTGGCTCGAATGGGCGCGCGAAATCCAGGCCCTGGCCCAGACGGGCCATCACTACGCCCGCGATGATTTTGAGCGCCGCAGGGCGGAGAGGCTGCTCGATCTCGCCGCGGAGATCATCGCTGAGCATGGGAACCTGACGAGCGACCAGGCGCGCACCGCGTTCTCCTCGCAGCCCGGCTACGTTACGCCGAAGGTGGACGTGCGGGGAGCGGTCTTCCGCGGCCAGGACTTGCTGCTGGTGCGCGAGGCAATCGATGGTGGGTGGACGCTCCCCGGTGGTTGGGCCGACGTGGGAGAAAGCCCGCGGGCCGCGGTGGAACGCGAGGTCTGGGAAGAGGCCGGTCTCAAGGTGAGGGCCCTGAGTCTGGTGGGGGCGTACGACGCCAACCGCGTGGAGGAGGCCATGCCGCTCTTCCACGCCTACAAGCTCGTCTTTCTCTGCCAGATCCTGGGGGGTGAGCTTACGCCGAGCCCGGAGACGACAGATCTCGGCTTCTTCTCTCTCGATAGCCTTCCTCAGCCCTTCTCGCCCCACCGCACGGCCCCGCGTCACCTGGCTGACGCCCTGGCCGCCGTGCGGGATCCCTCACGGCCGGCCGTCTTCGACTGAGGGGCAGGTGCGGCTTGGAGATTTCCCCTTTGCTCATCAGCAATGCCCGCGCGGTCACCTGGGGCGAGCCGAACGCAATCCTCGATGACCATGCGATTCTCCTGGCAGAGGGACGCATTGCGGAGCTGGGCAGGACGCGGGAGATGGTGGCGCGCCTTCCCGAGGTGGAGGCGCTCGACGCTCACGGCCAGCTCGCCATGCCCGGCAACATCTGCGCCCACACGCATTTCTATGGGGCCTTTGCCCGCGGGATGGGCATTCCGGGCAAGGCACCCCGGGCGTTCCCCGAAATCCTGGGCAAGCTCTGGTGGCCGCTCGACCGTTCGCTGACCGGGGAGGACATCCGCTTCTCCGCGCTTGTCTGTCTGATCGATGCGATCCGCCATGGCACGACGACGCTGATCGATCATCACGCCTCGCCCAACGCGATCGACGGCTCGCTGGATGTGATCGCCGAGGCGGTCGAGGAGGCGGGGCTACGGGCAGTGCTCTGCTACGAGGTCACCGACCGGGACGGGCCGGAGAAAGCCAGAGCCGGGATCCTGGAGAACCTGCGGTTCCTGGCGCGTTGTCGAGGGGACAGCGTGGCGGGGGGGCGCGTGGCCGCCACGTTCGGCCTGCACGCCAGCCTATCCCTCTATGAGAAGACTCTCGAGACTTGCCGACAGGAGGCCCCGGAGGGGGCCGGCTTTCACATTCATGTCGCCGAGCACGCCTCCGATCAGGATGACAGCCTGGCACGCACGGGGTTGCGCGTCGTGAATCGCCTCGATCGGCACGGGATCCTTGGGCCGCGGACCATCGCCGCCCACGCCGTCCACGTCGACGCCGGAGAAATCGAGCTGCTGCGGTCGAGCCACACCTGGGTCACTCATCAGCCGAGATCGAATATGAACAACGGCGTAGGTGTGGCCGATGTCGAATCGATGCTGGGCGCCGGTGTGCGGGTGGGCCTGGGAAACGACGGCTTCTCCAACTCGATGTGGGAGGAGTGGAAGGCGGCATATCTTCTGCCGAAGGCCTGGCACCGGGATCCTCGGCGCATGCCGGGCGACCAGGTTGCCCGGATAGCGGTGTACAACAACGCCGCTCTGGCCGGCTTGTTCTTCCCCGAAGCGCCGATCGGAGTCCTTGCGCCCGGCGCGCACGCGGACCTCATTCTGGTGGACTACCATCCCACCACGCCGCTCAGCGCGGGGAACCTGCCCTGGCACATCCTCTTCGGGTTCCATGAGTCGATGGTCACGACCACGATCGTAGCCGGGCAGGCGCTGATGCGAGACCGCAAACTGTTGACGCTCGATGAGGAGGCGATCACCGCCCGCTCACGCGAACTGGCAGCGGCGGTGTGGCGGCGGTATGATGACCTGGTCCCGGCCGACTGACCGCCGGCGCGAGAAGATGAGGGAGGCCCGATGAGCAAGAGGCTCCTCTTGACGATCGGAATTCTCGGGGGGACCGGGCCCGAAGGGCGGGGCCTCGCCTACCGGTGGGCCAAAGCCGGCTACCATGTGGTGATCGGCTCGCGCTCGCCCGAGAAGGCCGAGGCGGCCGCCGCCGCTCTCAACCAGCGCCTCGAGACGGAGCAGGTGAGAGGTCTGTCGAATGAGGCCGCCGCGGCGCAGTGCGATATCGCGGTCCTCAGCGTCCCCTACGAGGCGCATCGGAGCCTTCTGGAGTCCCTGCGCGGGCCTCTGCAGGGGAAGCTCCTGGTGGACGTGACCGTCCCTCTGGTGCCACCGGAGGTGACCAGGGTTCGGATGCCTGCGGCGGGGAGCGCTGCCGCGGAGGCACGGGAAATCCTCGGCGAGGGCGCCAGGGTGGCGGCGGCGCTTCACAATGTCTCTCACGTCCACCTGTTGGCGGACGAGCCCGTCCCGTGCGACGTTCTGGTGTGTGGTGTGGATCGGGAGGCCAGGGATCAGGCGATCAAGCTCGTCGAGGCGGCCGGCATGGTGGCCTGGGACGCCGGGCCCCTGGAGAATGCGATGGTGGTCGAAGGGCTCACCTCGGTTCTTCTGGGGATCAACAAGCGCCACCGCATTCGATCCGCGGGTATCCGGATCACCGGAGAGCCGAAAGCCCAGACGGCCTGACGGCACGCGTGCCCAACCCGCTCGTCCTCACTCCGCTCGCGGGGATACCCCGCGTCCGCCCGGGCGACGACCTCCCGATGCTTCTTCTTGAAGCCTTAGGCCGGGCCGAAGTCCGCCTCGAGGCCGGGGACATCCTGGCCGTCACTCAGAAGATTGTGTCCAAGGCCGAGGGACGTCTGGTCCACCTGCCGGAGGTGAGGCCTTCTCCCGAAGCGAGGCGCCTGGCCGAGGAGTCCCAAAAGGATCCGCGCCTGGTGGAGGTGATCCTCCGGGAAAGCAGGCAGGTGATGCGTGTGAGGCCGGGGCTGATTATCGTGCGCCACCGGCTGGGGTTCGTCTGCGCCAACGCTGGCGTCGATCACTCGAATGTCCTTGGGGAGGGCGGCCCACCGGAGGATTGGGTCCTCCGGCTTCCGGAGGATCCCGATGCCTCGGCCCGACGGATTCGAGAACGGCTTGAGCAAGCCGCCGGCGTGCCGTTGGGCGTGGTGATCCTCGATTCCCACGGTCGCGCGTGGAGGATGGGGACCGTCGGGGTGGCGATCGGGATTTCCGGCATGCCCGCCCTCCTCGATCTGCGGGGTCGCCCCGATCTCTTCGGCTACCGACTGCAGGTCACGCAGGTGGGGATCGCCGATGAACTGGCTGCGGCCGTTTCGGTCGTCACCGGCCAGGCGGCCGAAGGCATTCCCGCCGTGCACGTCCGCGGGCTTCCCTATCCGCTGCGCGAAGGTTCTCTGGGCGAGCTGATCCGGCCGGAAGAACAAGACCTTTTCCGGTGATCGGTTAGTCGGTGATCGGTTACTCGGTGGTCGGTTAGTCGGTGGTCGGTTAGTCGGTGATCGGTTACTCGGTGATCCGTCCGCACGTAGATCGGTGCCTCGGAAGCCAACGGTCACTGATCCCTGATGACTGATCACCGATCACTGATCACCCTTGACTGATCACCCTTCACTGATCACCGATCACCTCCTCTTGGCAAGGAGAAACCGCATGCCTGGCGCCATCCCCGAATCCCACCGCGATCTCCTCTCCGACGCCAAGCGGGCTTTTGCCTATCTGGCGACGATGATGAAGGACGGAAGCCCGCAGGTCACGCCGGTCTGGTTTGATCTTGATGGAGATCATATACGCGTGAACACAGCCCGAGGACGGGTGAAAGACCGCAACATGGCCAGGCGGCCTCGGGTCGCCCTGGCGATCCAGGACCCCGATGACATGTACCGCTACATGCAGATTCGCGGGACGGTGGTCGCCTCATCCGAGGAGGGCGCCGCGGATCACATCAACCACCTGGCCGGAAAATACACGGGCAAGGCCCAATACCGGAAGCTTGGGCCCGGAGAAGTGAGAGTGATCTACCGGATCCGTGTCGACGCAGTGAGCGCTCAGGGATGAGCGTCGACTTTGCGGCGTTCGAGGCTTTCGTGCGAAGCCGCCGGTCGATCCGCCGGTTCCAGGGGCGGCCGGTGTCGGCCGAGGTAGTCCGCCGCCTGCTCGAGGTCGCCTGTCAGGCCCCTTCGGCGCACAACCGGCAGCCCTGGCGATTCGTCGTCTTGGAGCGGGGGGAGAATCGCCGCCGTCTCATCGAGGCGTTGAGCGCGCGCTTCCGTTCCGACCTGGAGGCCGACGGAGTGTCGGAGGCCGAGATTGCTCGGCGACTGGAGCGGAGCGAGGAGAGGCTCCGTGACGCGCCCTGGCTTGTCATTCTCTGCCTGACCCCTGAGGGAATGGACGCCTACCCGGATGCCGGGAGGACGGAAGCCGAGCGAGCCATGGCGGCGCAGAGCGCGGCCCTGGCGGGCGGGCATCTGCTCCTAGCGGCGCATGCCGAGGGCCTCGGCGCCTGCTGGATGTGCGCCCCCCTTTTCGCCGTGGAGATTGTGCGCCGTGCACTCGACTTGCCGCGAGACTGGGAGCCTCAGGCGGCGATTCTCCTCGGCTTCCCTGCGGAGGCTGGACGGGAGAAAGGGCGAAGATCAGCGGAAGAGGTCACCCTCTGGCGATGAAGGTCGTCGTGCTGGCGGGCGGCGTTGGCGGCGCCAAGCTGGCGGACGGCCTGGCCGCCACGCTCCCGGCTGAGGAGATCACTGTCGTCGTCAACACGGGGGATGACTTTGAGCACCTCGGGCTTCATATCTCGCCCGACCTCGACACGGTCGTCTATACCCTGGCCGGCGTGGCAAACCCGGAGACGGGATGGGGGCGGGCGGGAGATACGTGGAACTTCCTCGAAACCCTGCGATCCCTCGGAGGCCCGGATTGGTTCCGCCTTGGCGACAAAGACCTCGCTCTCCACGCGGAGAGAACGCGCCTCCTCGCCGAGGGCTGGTCGTTGAGCGATGTCACCGCCCACGTGGCGCAAGCCCTGGGCGTGGGGCCCAGGGTGCTGCCGATGACCAACGATCGGGTCGGCACGGTTGTGGAGACGGCCGACGGCCCGCTTCCATTTCAAGAGTACTTCGTGGCGCGAGGATGCGAGCCTGCGGTTGTGGGGTTTCGTTTCGAGGGCGCCGCAGCGGCGCGGCCTGCGCCGGGCGTCTTGGAAGCCATCGGGGAGGCGGATCGGGTCATCTTCGCCCCCTCCAATCCATGGGTCAGCATCGATCCGATCCTTGCCGTCCCCGGGATCCGAGGGGCCCTATCCGCCAAGACCGTCGTCGCCGTGTCGCCGATCGTCGGCGGGAGGGCCATCCGTGGGCCGGCGGCCAAGATGTTCTCCGATCTTGGGATCCAGCCTTCGGCGGAAGCGGTCGCTGTACACTTCCGGGAAGTCTTGAAGGGGATCGTGATCGATGAGGCTGACGCGGATCAAGAGGCTGGGATCCGCCAGCTGGGGCTTGATGTCCGCGTGACGGCCACGGTGATGAAGACG
>DATEAV010000343.1:0-3237 GCA_035288185.1 Anaerolineales bacterium
CTTTTCACTCCACCTTCTCTTGCCTGGCACCGGCAACTCCCTTCGATTTGCGCAGCTGCTTGAAGACCTTGAGGATGATCCACCCGCCCTGATTCTCACGCAGTGGCAGTCGGATATCGGCGTGCCATTCCTGGGCGCGCCGAGGGAGGAGCTCTGTCTGGGTTGCCCTCCGGAAGTGAGCGCCGGGGTCCTCCAACTCGCAGACTACCTGAACCGGTGGTACACAGAGCGGGAGAGGGTGGGGATTTGGGCGATTTATGAGCGGGCTTCTGGATGAGTGGTGCGCCGCAGTCCTCCCGTTCGGGCCGCGAGGCCCGGCGGCCCGCCGGCCGTTCGCCCCGCGGGCTGGCGCCCGCACGGCGCCGGCCCGGACGGGGGGCGACACCTGCCCCGAACCGCAGAGGCTGTGAATGAATCGGACGAGGACATGCGCAAGCATCCCTCGCATCCAATTGCACTGATGCAATGCCCTTTATGGCTTGCAGCTTTCCGCCTCACCCCCTACCCCCTCTCCGCTTGTCACGATTCGTCCACACCTTCTGCGAAAGCGGAGAGGGGGATTGAGGTCTAAGGAGGCAAGGGGCGGCTCTGCCGCCCCTTGCCTCCTTAGGTAACTTCCCCTCCCCCGGCAGATCCTCATCACCCAGTTAACGGGAGCATCTGCCGGGGGAGGGGCAAGGGGTGGGGGCAATAGAAGAGCGCCGGCCGCGGTGAAGGGTCCTGGTCAGTCAATCCGGGATTGGTTCACAGGCTCGCAGGTGCGGGGGACGGTCGGCGGCGCACGCGGGCGCGGGACCCGCGGCAAGGCCGCCTGATCACGGTGCAGGCCTTTCTCCTAGAACGGCCTCCGGCTCCGTCCACAAGATCCCGTCGAGCTGAACGGCCGAGGCGCCGGCGGCGAACATGCTTTCCATTGCCTGTCGGGTGTAGATCCCGCCCCCGGCGACCACGGGGCACTTCCCCACCTCCAGAAACCGTTCCAGAGAACGCAATGCCAGAGGGAGGATCGCCGGCCCGAAGAGTCGCCCGCGAAGCGAGGCGCCATCCGGCGTGTGAAATGCGCCTCGCGGCGGGCCGAGAACTAGCGCGCACGCGCCGGCGCCTGCCGCGGCGAGGGCGACATCCCTAGGGCTGTCGAGCGGCAGGTGGGCGAGCACCGGCCGTGTGCTTGCCTGGGCGGCGCTGACAAGAGCGGCTGCCTCCGCTGGCCGCGCCTCTCCCAATCCCACCTCGATCCCGCCCACCGCATCCTCCCCGCCCAGAACATCAGCCATCCTGTGCACCTCAGCCGGGCTTTGGGCGAGCAGGTGGAGGATTACCGGCCAGGGAAGGGCAGCCCACCGACGACGGTGACGGCGGAGAACGGCCGCGAGGCCCGGGCCCGGGAGCCCGGTGTGGAGAAGGAAGCCGCCCGGGTATTCGATCATGCGTCGCCCCTGCGCCGGAGAGCGCGGCCCCAGGCTCACCGGGTGAGTGACGAGCGCCCCCAGCCGCTTGAGCTCGACAAGGCGCCGTCCCTCGCCGGAGAAGCCGAGGAATCCCGCCGCGTTCATCCATGGAGGATCGATCGTCAGGTCATGCTTGCCGGAGGAGAGCGTAAGAGCCGTCACCGGCCCCTATGTTACACGGGTTGGGGCAGACCTTGCGGAGTTCGAAGGAACTTTGGAATTGGGTGGTCTAACGGCGAGCACGCGGGGTGTGCAGGTGGTGGTTGGGGGCCAGGACGGCGTGTGGGTGGGCGTTCGCCCTCTCGGGGGGATTGCCCCGTCGGGCCCGGTAGCAGGCAAGACCCGCGAGTTACAAATGTCCAGGAAAGGCATGACATGTGTCGTCGAACTGCGGGGATGGCAGCCCTATACTTAGTCTACTGAAATGTAACGTTTTACACGTTACGAGGCCGGTCCGGGGGGAGAGCGGGCCGGTGGGAACCCCCAGCCGGAGCGACTCCAAGACGGGGCTAAAGCTGAGCGGCCCGATAGGTTCGCTAGCACTCGGGGATGGCAGGGACCTCGGGTGCGTGGATGAGCTATGGGGACCGAGGCCTATCTCCCACTGACGCGCACAGATCTGACGGAACAGACCTATCAGGTGCTGAAGGATCGCATCCTCAAGCGCCAGCTCCTCCCCGGGGAGCGCATCTCGGTGGACGACGTGGCGCGGGGCCTGGGCGTGAGCCGGACGCCGGTGACGGATGCGCTCAAGCGGCTGGCGAGCGAAGGCCTGGTGGAGATCGTCCCCCGACGCGGCACGTTCGTCAGTGGCCTGACGGCCCATGAAGTGCAGGAATGGTTTGACATCCGCCTGATGATCGAACTCTATGCCGCCGAATGCCTGCTGTCGCGCGAAGAGCTGGGCGCGTTCCTGGTCAAGGTCGCAGTCCCGATCCAAGAAATGCGTCGCTCGGTAAACCAGAACGGCTACAACGACTACATGGCCTTTATGGATGCCGACCGCGATTTCCACCTCGCCCTCGTAAGCAGCGCGGGCAACGAACACCTCACCCGCATCTACACCAATCTCAATGTCCATATCCAGGTGGCTCGGGCGCACCATCTCGATAGCGTCGAGAACGCCCAGCAGGCTCAGCAAGAACACGACGCCATCTTTAGGGCTTTTCAAAGCCGGGACCCCGATGAGATCCGGCGGGCGCTGCAGGTGCACATCGGAAACGTGAAATGCCGCATCCTTGAGGTCCTCGGCGCGCGGGGAGGACGGCTGTGACGGGAATGCCGGCGGCGGGCGATCCCGCCGGCCCGCTTCTCGATGTGCTGGCGAGCTTCCGCCTCGACGGCCGCGCCGCCATAGTGACCGGAGCCGGGCGCGGTCTGGGGCGAGCCGTGGCGTTGGCCCTCCTGGGGGCAGGGGCGAGCCTGGCCGTCCTGGACGTTAATCGGGATGACGTCGAGGGCGTGGCGGGCGAGGCCCACTCGCTCGGCGGCCGGGTGCTGCCGATGGTCGTCGACGTCACCGACGGATCTCAGGTCCGGGAGGCCGTCGAGCGGAGCGTGGCCGAATTGGGCGGCTTGCATATCCTGGTCAACAACGCCGGGGTGACGAGCGGCTCGCCGTTTGAGGATCTGGCGGAAGAGGATTGGGACCGGGTGGTGGACGTCAACCTCAAGGGAGTCTACCGATGCTCCCAAGCTTGCGCCAAGGCCTGGATCGGGGCGGGGCTGGGCGGCACGATCATCAACATCGCCTCGATCTCCGGCCTGGTGGGCAACCGTGGCGGGAACA
>DATEAV010000344.1:0-8609 GCA_035288185.1 Anaerolineales bacterium
CGGATCAGCGTGTCGCTGTAGAGGAACAGCCAGGTGTCCCCCTCGAAGAAGAGGCGGTGGAAGCCGACAAAGACGACCGAGAACGCTGCGATCAGCCCGACGACCAGAACGCCCATCAGAATCAACGTGAGCCGTCCCCCGGCCCAGAGCCCGCGGCGTAGATCCCCAGCTCGACGCCCGATCCATGAGCCCGCCGCGGCCGCCGCCCCCACCCCGAGGCTGCCCAGCCAGACATTCAACGTAGCCTGCACCAGCCCTTTCACGTCGTCCATGTGACGCAGCTCACGCGCGTTGTAGACCGGTGAGCCGTCCTCAAAACGCAGGTCCGCCAGAAACTCGATCCCGGCGTCATTCAGGAGGTAGTCGCGGGCGACCTTCGCCCAGCGAATTCGTTCTTCCGTCGTGAAGCCATAGGGATCGGCCGGGAAACCGGCACGGCGATACTCGGCGATCAGGAGAGCGTCGGTCCCCAGCAGCCGGACGTTGGTGAGCAGGAGGGCCACCGGCAGGGCCGCGGCGAGCAATCTCCAGGCGATGGAGCCCCAGAGCGAGGCACTCTTCGGGGAGGATAAGTCGGCGGATATGGGGCTGGTCATCGGCGACCTCACGGCGTACGCAAGATGTCGAGCTCACCCCGCAGGATGAACCGGATGGCCATGGAGTTGGTGAGCTGCTCGATCGGCGCCCAGTCGTCGGTGAACACCACATCCGACTCCGGCGTCGGCTGCAAGTTGAGGATCGTCCGCTCGAGCACATCCAGCAGGAGCGGCGGCGCGCCGCCGGACCGCAGAGCAGAGAGGTTGAGCGCCAGATCATAGGCTCTGCTCGGCCGGACGGTGGCGAAGACGATCGTGTTGAACGTGTTGGGGACATCCACCACGTGGATGGAAGGGAAGACGGCGCCGATCGTCCCCACCATCGCCTCGACGAGCCGCCGGTCGTCCGGCGTTCGGCCGACGTTGATGACCAGGACGCCGTCCTCGGTGAGATGATCGATCACCTCTTGGAAGAACTCTCGCGTCGTGAGGTGCCAGGGGATGTAGGGCAGGCGATAGGCGTCGACGCCGATGACGCTATAGCGCCACGGGCTGTGCGCGAGCCCCCATCGGCCGTCCTGCACGATCGCATTCAGGTTGGGCTCGTTCATGTCGAAGTATTCTCGCCCCACCGCAACAATCTCGGGATCGATCTCCCACCCATCGATCGGGATCGGGCCGAAGACAGAGGTGTATTGCTTGGCGATCGTCCCCCCGGCGAGGCCCACCAACCCCACTCGTTCCACGCTGCCCGGCGCGATCCCCGGGTTGAAGAACGGCGCGGCCAGGAAGTAGTCCCAGGTGCCGAAGGTGGGCCCTCCCGCCGGATTGTAGACCGAGTGGATGCCCTGCCCCTCATTGAGCAACAGGTAGCGAGTCCCTTCCCGCTCGACGACCTGGATGTAGTTGTAGGCGGACTCCGCCTCGAAGATCTGCCCCTGGGTGGCCTTGATCGGGCTCTGCAACACCCACCAGGCGAGGGCCAGCAGCGCGACGGGCATCCACAGATACCGCGCCGCGGCCTTGCGGTCGGTGCCGGCGAGGCCGACGAAGCCGATCGTGAAAAGCGAGAGGCTGAAGGCCAGAAAGGTGCGCGCGGTCCCGATACTGGGGATGAGCCAGAGAACGGGCAGAAAGGTCCCCAGGATCGAGCCCAGGGTCGAGATGGCGTAGATCCTGCCGGAGACTGTGCCGGCCTTGGCGGGGTCGGTGATCGCCAGGCGGATGGCGAACGGCGAAACGCACCCCAGCAGGGTCACGGGGACCGAGAAGAGGATCAGAACTGAGAGGAACGAGCCCGCCATGACGGCCGCGTCGAGCGTCTCGACGGCGCCGGCGGCCTCCCGCAGCACAGGCCTGGCGACCAGGGGGACGAGCCCGGCGGTGAATGCCGCCCAGGCGATGATGCGGTAGAAGGTGCGCGGCGAGGGAGAGCGGTCGGCCCAACGGCCTCCGAGGAAATAGCCCGCCGTCAGGTAGACGAGCATCAGGCCGATGATGTTGGCCCAGACGATGTTGCTCGTCCCGTAGACGTTGCCGAGCAGGCGGGAGGCCGTCATCTCCAGCCCCAGCCCCGACATTCCGGCGAAGAAGACGGCGATCAGCAAGATGGCGTTGCGCAATGGCGTTCCCTCGAATGGTCCCGGTCTTCGGAATTCAGACTCCCAGCGATCCGCGCGTGCTCCGAGGCCTGCCGGGCCCCGATCATGCCGCCCTGGCGAAGGGACGCTGCAGCTGGAGATGGGAGAGCGCCTCGCCCAGGTCGTCTCCGCGGCGGACCACCCGCACGGTGAGGCCGGCCCGCCGCGCAGGCCCAGCCAGGCCGTCGGTTCCCGGCAGGCCGCCGAAGGATTGAGCATCGATCAGGACGAGGATCGGCAGCAGTCCCCGGCGAGCCGCCTGTTGGGCGGCGGTGAGAATTCCGGAATTGGCCGCCGGAGTGATCAGGACGACGCTCGCGCCCCGCGGGATCTGGCGCGCTTCGATCTTCAGTACCTCTTCCACGCTCAAGGAGCCATCGGCCTTCAAGACCGAAAGCGATTCCAGGATCCGGACCAACTGCTTCCGGCCTCGGTCCGGCTGGATGGCGGTCCGCATCGTCCCATAGGACAGGAGGCCGACGGCGCGGCCTTGCTCCCCCAGGTGAACCGCGATCGAGGCCGCGGCCGCCACGGCGTACTCCTCGGTCGAATCGGGAAGACGCACGATCCGGCGCGACGTCCAGTGCGGGATCTCCGCATCAGGGATGGCCGACGAGCCCGCCTGGACGAGACGGGCGGCGTCGAACAGGATCCAGATGTCGGCCTTTGGATCCAGCTCAAACTCCTTGACGATCAGCCGAAGCCGCCGGGCCGTCGAAGGCCAGTGGATGCGGTTGAGCGCGTCGCCCGGCGCGTAGTCGCGCACTCCGGCGGCGCTGGGCGTCACTTGATGGGTGCGGTGGCGCAGCGCCTCTCCGCCCGGGCGGTGGCCAGGGGGAAGGGCAAATCGGCTCAACTTCGCCGTCATGGGCATGACGATCACCTGCTCCGTCTCCGGCGCCTGACGAGTGACGGGAAAAAGGCCGAAGGGGTCGCCGGAGCGCAAGGTGGCGGGGCCGAGGCGAAAGCTGCCTCGCTGGAGGCACAGCGTCCGCACAGCCCAGACTCGTTCGTTCCTTGCCCCGAGGCCCATGCTCACGTTGGACGCCCGGTGGCCGAGGAGGTCAGACCGATCATCGACCTCCACCCAGACTTTCGGGAATCGGCTTCGATTGCGGAGAGAGATCCGCTCCTCCAACACGCGGCCGACCTGCGTCCGCGTGCTTCTCGTCTGCCGTTCGAGCGAGACTCCGGCCAGGGCGGTCCTGGACCAGGCGAAAGAGAGTAGGAAGAACCCTCCCCAGGCGTAAGCCAGGTTGAAGAAGAGCTCCTTGCCGGAGATCACGGCGGCCGCCAGCGAGGCGATAAGCAAGACCAGGACCACGCCGGCACGGGATGACATCAAGAGATCTCCCCTCCCGGGGCCGGGACGGCGGCCAGGATCTCCTGGATGATCTCGCGTGCATCCACCTCACGGCTCCGCGCCGCCGGGCCGAGAATCAGCCGGTGGGCAAGCGCCGGGACGGCCATGGCTTTGATGTCGTCCGGCGCGACATAGTCGCGGCCGAGGATCGAGGCAAGGGCCTGGGCGGTGCGGAAGAGCGTCAGGCTCCCCCGTGGGCTCGACCCCAGGTAGACCTCACCATGCCGGCGCGTCGCGTTGACCAGCCGGACGATGTAGCTCTTGATCTCCGCCGAGACGGGAACACTGCGAATCTCACTCTGCCCGGCCAGCAGATCCTCGACGGCAACGACCCGCTCCAGCGACTCAATCGGATGAGCCATTTGCTGCTCTTCCATTACGCGGATCTCATCCTGAGGGGAAGGGTATCCGATGTTCACGCGAAGCATAAACCGGTCGAGCTGCGCCTCGGGCAGGGGAAAGGTGCCTTCATACTCGATCGGATTCTGGGTCGCCAAGACCAGGAAGGGTTCAGGCACTTTCCGGGTGACTCCGTCCACCGTCACCTGTCGTTCTTCCATGGCTTCCAGGAGCGCCGCCTGGGTCTTGGGCGTGGCGCGGTTGATCTCGTCAGTGAGAACAATCTGGGCCATGATCGGCCCCGGCCGGTATTCGAACTCACCGGTCTTCTGGTTGAAGATCGAGACGCCCGTGATATCGCTCGGCAGCATATCGGGGGTGAACTGAATGCGATTGAAGCTGCACCCGATCGAACGCGCCAGGCTCTTGGCGAGCATCGTCTTGCCGGTTCCGGGGACGTCTTCGATCAAGACGTGGCCTTGGCAGAGCAGGCCGATGACCACCATGCGTATCGCCTCCGGCTTGCCGACGATCACCTTTTCAACATTCGAGATCAGCGCTTCGGAAAGGGCCTGCACTGCCGTCATGTTGGCTCCTCAGATGCAGCGGCGCCGGCGCCGGTTGGTGCAATAAGCCCACCAGCCGGAGCGATTATAGCCGCCCTCGCAGGGAACGAGCAGGTGGGTGGGGCGAGAGAATTCCGGTGGTGCGATGCACAGCCCGCGCCTGGCCGCGGCAGTTTGACGACATCGTTGGCCAGAGAGAAACACAGATTTCCCGGGGTTTTGGTTCAACCGCTGAGGAGAATCGCCAGGAGGGCGCACCACGAAAGGGAGTATGCCAGGGGCCGGCGGAGCCCCAAAGCCGAGCTGAAGAGAACCGTCGCCAGGATCAGGCCGCTGGCGACGCGGACGAGGCCGAGCGGCTCGCGGAAGGTGGAGAATGGAAGAAAGGGGATAGAGGCCGCGTTGAGCAGGAGCGCCCAGACCTCAGGGATCCAAACCCGTTGTGCGGCCTGGCGGGCCGCGGCGACGATACCCCAGACCGCGGGAAAGAGGACCGTCGGGCCGAAGATCACAGCAAAGAGCGCCAGCGCCGCAGGCTCCACGAGGCCGATCCGGAGGAAACCCAGGAAGGGGATCCACTCGAACGGCGTGGCCAGATCGCCGCCACTCCCCACGCCGAGCTGCCCAAAGATGCCCCATAGGGCAACCTGCCAGGCCGCAAAGATCGCCCCCGCCAGGCCGAGAGGCCAGAGCGTACGCCATGGCGCGCGAGAGACGAGATCTGCTGTGAGCAAGCCCGCCCAGAAGAAGACGCCGGTCTCCTTGGTCAGAAGGGAGAGGCATATCAGCCATGAGCCCAGGTGGGCCCGGCCGCGCTCGCGGGCGAGCCACGCGGCACAGATCAGCGCATAGGCCATTGGCTCGGTGAGATCGAGTCCCACCCCTGCCACAAGGCCCACCCATAGGCCGTACGAGAGCGCGAAGCCGGTCCAGTGACCTCGCCGGTCCAGGATCGCGGCCAGAGCCCAGGTGCCGGCGAAGTGCGCAACAAGGTTGATGATGAGCAGAGTCCAGGGAACAAGGTCCATGTTCCCCAGCGCCAGCGCCCAAGCGAGGAGCGGGTAGAGGATGCGTTGATAGCGATATGCCGGGACGTCGAGATGGGGAGCGGCCTCGCTCGGCTCAGGATCGAGAGCGATGTAATAGGCGAACTGGCCGTCGTAGCCCGGCGTGCCCGACGGATCGCCCTGCTGGAAGCGTGTGCCGATCGTGGCCAGGGCCAGGGGATCCCAGTCGGCCGCGACAAGCCTCGAGCCCGCAAAGCCTCCGGAAACCAGAAGCGCAACCAGGGCAGGCCATAGGGCTCTCAGGCGCGGCGCCACTTGGCCCCCGCGACCGCGGCGAACGCGCATCCCAAGAGGCTGATGAGCGCGCCGATCTGAACGCTGGCGGGCCGGTAGTCAAACTCGATTTGATGCCGGCCAGAGGGTAACCATACAGCCCGGAGCAGCCCATCCGCGGCGTAGATCGGGGTGGGCGTTCCATCCACCCGCGCCTGCCAGCCGGGATAGTAGGCATCCGCAAGGACCAGCCACGCCCCGCCTTCCGACTCCGCCTCGAGGACAACACGGCTCGGATTTGCCTGGGCGAGTACCTCGACCGTGCCATTCGTGCCCTCTTGAGCGGCGAATTCCGGCGGCGTCCCTTCGAGGACCACCTCAGCCTCCCAATCGAATCCATCGCTCATCACGATTTCAAGGGCCTGCTCCTCGGTCCCCACCCACCGTGCCGCCGGGACAACCCAGGCCCGCCTCGCGCCTTCGATGGGGAGATAGCGAACGCCTTCCGCCCGATCAGGAGCGGCGACGGCTCTCCATCCGACATCGATCCATCGCAGGATGTGATCCTGTCGTTCTGGTGGCAGGCCCTCCAACGCCTCGCGGAATGCGACGTAGCGCCAGGGCTGGAGGGGATCGAAGTTGTCGGCCGACGGAATAGCCTCCAGAAGAAGCGTGTTCGGCAGCCCTGCCTCCCGAACCAAGCTCCAGTCGACGCCTGGGTCGAAAGTGTCGAATCGGAAGAAGCGCCCGAATTTCAAATCGTATTCGAGCTCCGAAGGCATAAAGAGCCTATGCGAGGCGCCGGAGTCTCGGGCGAGACGCGTGCTTCCGCCAAATAGGCTTAGGGGCGCAGACGGGTTGAGGCCCCGGCTCGCGATAAGAAGGTCAAGGAGCACGAAGCCGGCGACGGCGAAAGACCATGCGGGGCCTGGCGATGCCTTGCGAAGGAGCGCCAGGGCGCCGGCGCCCGCCGCAAGCAGGCCGGCGAGAGCGAAGGCGCGCACAAAGGTCGGCTCCACCTCGGCGAGCCGCGGCCCTGTGAGCCATGCCGAGATGGCGAAGGCGGCAGCACCGGCGGTTCCGAGGCGTGCCCAATAGAGGCCGCGGCCAGCAAGCGGCCGCCATCCTTCCGCAGCAAACGAGGCCAGCACGCACGCGGAGAACACGGCCAAAATGGCCCAGCGAGCGGGTGCCTGGAAGAGATCGAATGTCGGGACTGCACGGTAGAGGAGGAGATAGATCGGCGTGTACTTGCCCAGTGCGAAGACCAACGCCAGGGTGAGCGTCAGGCCAAGGAATCTGCCGATGCACCGGTCTGCCCCGCGCCCAAGGATCGCACGGAGGAGACCGGCCAGGGCCAGGAGGAAGGGGAGAATCCCGATATAGAGCGCATCCTCCCAGAATGCGCCGTAGCCCCAATAGTCCCCTGTGACCGGGCTGCCAAAAAGCCCGGGCATCATCCAACCGAGAAGACGCCAAGGCCACAACGAATAGGTGAGGGCGAATTCCGGGTCGAGGCCGGCTCCTCGTGATGACTGCAGGAGGTTCTCAGCGGTGGGCAGAAGCTGAACAGCGGAGAGGGCGAAGCCGAGCAGCGCCGCCGCGCCGAGCAACAGCAGTGACCTCGCCGCCGCCGGCCACCTCCCCGCAGAGCCTGCGCGCACGAAAGCCCAGCCGGCGGCCAAGAGCAGCCCATACCAGGAGAACTGGGCGTGACCCGCCAACCACTGCAGCGCAAGGACTACGCCGCAGACGAGCACCGCCCTGCCCCGCTCTCGGCCGGCCGTCCCCTCGCGTGCGGCATGCCCGAGCCCGTCGGCCGCGGCGGCCAACCACGGCAGCCACGAGGCGACGGCGATCATCGTCTGAAAACTTCCTCGTGCGATCAGCGCGCCCGTGAGACTGAAAGAAAGCGCTGCCAGCGATTGGGGCAGCGCCGAAAGGCCAAGCCGCCGCGTGAGGACGACCATCCCCGCTCCGGCCCACACCAGATGCAGCATCGTCAGGAACCCACCGCCCCACGCGGGCCCGGTGAGCGCCATGAGCCAGTTTGGCGGGTAGAGGAGGGCCGATTGATAGTTGGCGAGCAGCGGGGCTCCCGTCCCCACCCAGGGGTTCCAGAGCGGGAGATGACCGGAGGCGAAAACGCTCAGCGCCAGCGTCCGCCAGGGGATGAACTGAAGCAATGGCGTCCCCCAAAACGGCGCCTCCCCCCGGGCCAGCATGGGCCCGAAGAGGGCGGCCGGTCCCAGCGCAGCCGCGAGCCAGGGTAGCGCGGCCTCCCATCGCCTCGTCACTGCCGAGCTCCCTCAGTCCCCAACTTCATAGATCGAGTAGCCATAGGCCGAGTAGATCTCACGCAGGAAGGACGCCCGCTCAGGCCGCCAATCTCCGAGCGCTGCTTCGTTAGGACCGAGGAGAACGTAGTCGACGCCGTGCTCAGATACAAACCTCCGCCGGAACTCATCGTTGATCCCGGCCTCGTAGAACCGCTCGACCTCCGGCAAGAGTTCCTCGAGCCCGGCGCTCTCCGGGCCGTGCCCGACCACAACATGCATCGGCGCCCAGGCCGGCAGGGCGTTCCCCGTCCTAAACGAGGCCAGGACCCCGCTCGCCTCCGCGCCATGATCTCGGAGCCACGTGAAAGCTCGAACCTCTTCCTGAGGAAGAAAGACCGGCTCGCCGGGCCGGAGGGCCGCCCGCGCGCCGCCGGCGAGAAGGATGAACGTAGTCGGTAGCGAAGCCAGGAGCAAGGCTGGAGGGAGCAGGCGTCGTCCCGGCCTGCCGTCGGCCCATTCGCGGACCCCGATCGCGCCCAACACGACGATCGCCACCCAGACACCATCCGGGAGCCGTCGTTGGAGGTTCACCGGCGCGTAGGCCAA
>DATEAV010000345.1:0-3116 GCA_035288185.1 Anaerolineales bacterium
GGCTGAGCCTGGACCTCGGCTTCGCTCATCGATTTCTCCTCATGCGTGGCCGCACCCGCCGTCTGTCTCACCAACCGCTGATTCGCCGAATGCGATGTGACGGGCACGCCTATATGTAACATAGGCTATCGGATTAGTCAATCTTTAGTGCAGCGGGGCAAAAACGCGGCCCCGGCTTGCCCTGGGATTCCGATCCACCCAGAAGCGGCGAGCGGGTGGGTATAATACGCCCGTGGCCCAGCTCGCTATGCCTGCGCCCTCCCTTGTCGCAGACCCAGCCGCCCTGGGACGGATGACCGAGGACCTCAAAGCCGAGGCGCGGATCGCGGTCGACACCGAATCCAACAGCCTCTTCGCCTACCGTGAGCAGGTGTGCCTGATCCAGTTCTCCATCCCCACCGCCGACTATCTCGTCGATCCGCTCACCCTCCCCGACCTCGAGCCTCTGGGGAGCCTCTTCACCGATCCGGGCATCGAGAAGGTGTTCCATGCCGCCGAGTATGACCTGATCTGTCTCGGCCGGGATTTCGGTTTCACCTGCTCCAATCTATTCGACACCCGGGTGGCCTCGCGCACCCTGGGCCGCGCCCTGGACGGCCTGGGGGATCTCCTGATGGAGGAGCTGGGGATCCATCTCGATAAACGGTATCAGCGGGCCAACTGGGGGCAGCGCCCGCTTCCGTCCGAGCTTCTCGACTATGCCCGCCTTGACACGCGCTACCTGCTGCCTCTGCGCGACCGGCTGGCCAAGGCGCTCGCCGACGACGGACGAACGGAGGAGGCTCAGGAGGAATGCAGGCGCCTCACCCTGATCCGGCCTCAGCCCAACGGGTTTGACCCGCTCGGGTTCTGGCGACTTGCGAAGGCCCGACGGATGGGGCCGGCCCAGGTGGGGATGCTGCGCGAGCTCTACCTTTGGAGGGAGGAGACCGCCAGCCATGAGGATCGGCCCCCCTTCAAGGTGATGGGCGATAAAACGCTGATCGCCCTGGCCGAGTGTATGCCGAATTCGCCGACCGATCTCGAGCGACTTCCCGGGATGAGCCCGCGCCAGATCCGCCGCTACGGGCACTCCCTTCTGGAGGCCGTCGGGCGGGAGCGGAAAGAGCCCCCGCCTCAACCGCCCACGCCGGAGCCGGTGAGCGAAGCGTTCCTCGCCCGGCACGAAGCGCTCCGCACCTGGCGAAAGCAGATGGCCGAACGGCGAGGGGTGGAATCCGATGTGATCCTGCCGAGAGATGTGATGCTCGATATCGCCCGCCTCGCCCCGACCACGCCGGAAGAGCTTCACCGGATCATGGGGCCCCTGCACTGGCGCTTCCAGGCCTACGGCGCCGACATTCTGCGGGCGCTCCGCCGCTGAGGGCTACTCCATGGAGCTTTCTTTCCACGGCGCGGCGCAGACTGTCACCGGCTCCCGGCACCTGATCTCGATCAACGGCGCCCGGCTGCTCCTGGATTGCGGCCTCTTCCAGGGCCGCCGCCAGGAGACCTACCAGCGGAACCTTCAGTTCACCTTCGACGCGAAATTGGTCGACGCCGTGATCCTCTCCCACTCGCATATCGACCATTGCGGCAACCTTCCCAGCCTGGTGGGCCAGGGATTCGAGGGGCCGATCCACGCCACCCATGCCACGCGCCACATGACCGACTTGCTCCTTCAGGATGCAGCCCACATCCAGGAATCGGACGCCGAGTTCCTAAACAAGCGGCTCGCCCGCAAAGGCGATCCCCTCATCCATCCGCTGTACACCGTGCGGCAGGCGACAGTCGCCTCGGCCCTCCTGGTGAGCCACGAGTACGATCAGTTCTTCGAGCCCGTCCCCGGGGTCAGAGCCACATTCGTGGACGCCGGGCACATCCTCGGTTCGGCCGGCATCGTCCTGGACCTCGAAGAGAAAGGCCGCAAGCTCCGCCTGATGTTCTCGGGCGACATCGGCCGGCGGGGGCTCCCGATCATCCGCGACCCTGTGCTCCCCTCCGAGGCCGACGTCCTCTTGATGGAATGCACCTACGGTGACATCGTTCACCCCACCCCCGAGCAGGCCTATCTGGAGCTCCGCGACGTGATTCGGCAGACGATCGAGCGCCGAGGCAGAGTGATCATCCCCGCCTTCGCCGTCGGCCGCACGCAGGGCCTCATCCACGACCTCCACCAGCTCATCGAGGCGCGCCAGATCCCTCGAGTGCCCGTCTTTGTCGACAGCCCGCTGGCCATCGATATCAGCCGGGTCTTCCAGGATCACCCCGAGTTCTTCGATGAGGCCGCCCGCGCCCTGGTCCGCGCCAACCCGGGGCGTGATCCTCTGGGCTTCGGCCTGGTCACCTACACCCGGACGTCGGAGGAGAGCAAGGCTCTCAACGACCGCAGGGATCCGATGATCATCATCTCGGCCTCGGGGATGGCCGAAAGCGGCCGGATCCTCCATCATCTCCGCCATAACATTGAGGAGCCCCGCAATACCATCTTGATCACCTCGTGGATGGCCCCTCACACCCTGGGGCGCCGGCTCGCTGAGGGGCATCCCTCGGTGCGGATCTTCGGAGATGAGTTCCCCGTGCGCGCCCAGGTGGCCGTGATCAACGGTCTCTCCGCGCACGCCGGCCAGGACCTCCTCATCGAATACGCCCGCGCCACGCGCGAGCGGGTGAGGCGGATCTTCCTTGTCCACGGCGAGCCGGAGCCGGCGGCGGCGCTGAAGGCCAAACTGGCCGAGGCCGGGCTGGGGCAGGTGCACTACCCGGCCCCGCTCGAACGCGCCGAGCTCTGACGGGAATCACCCAGCGGAGCCTCATCGGCGTACACCCCAATGAATCATCGTAGAGGCGACCCCCGAGAAGATCGCTCGGGATCTTCGACCGGCGGGTCGCCCCTACCCTGCCCGAGGCTCCCCTTCGCCCTATAGCCGCGACGTCCGCCGTCGATCCCCCGCCGGAGAGCCGCGGTCTCTGAGACGAATCCCACCATTGTGCCTTCGCGGGGCGCGCCACATCGTGAAATCCCCTAAGGGCGAAGCATCGAAGGAGCTCGATGCTTCGCCCTTCCTTTCGCCAGCGGGGGTGGCCAGGCCATCACGGTCCCCTGCAAATCCGGCGAGCGGCTTGCCGCTGGCGGC
>DATEAV010000346.1:0-3666 GCA_035288185.1 Anaerolineales bacterium
CAGGGCCGGCTCATCGTGCTGCGGCTCGACGTGCAAGACCCCGTCGGGCGGGAGATCGGGAGTCGATTCGGCTTCCGCGTCACCCCGACGTTTATCTTCTTCGACTCAAGCGGCACGGAGCGGTGGCGCACCTTCGGCGCCATCGATCCTCTCGACGTTCGCCGCTCCCTGGCCGGCCCCTAAGCCTCTCCTTTGCCTCTGAGATGCGTTGGCTCCATCGCCTCCATTTCGAGCTGAGCTACATTCTGGGCGCGGCTCCGTGGGATCGCGGCGTCTCGCCTCCTGAACTCATCGCCTTCCTTGACTCACATCCGCCCGGACGGGCGCTCGACATCGGCTGCGGCACAGGCACCAACGCCCTCACGATGGCCGGCCGAGGCTGGGACGTGCAAGGGATCGATTTCTCCGCCCGGGCCATTCGGGCCGCCCGGAGGAAGGCTCGCCTCGCCGGGCTCTCGGTTTCCTTCGACCGGGCCGACGTCTCCCGGCTGGCCAGTCTCCGCGGGTCGTTCGATTTCGCCCTCGACATCGGCTGTTACCACGGCCTCAGCCTCTCTCAGCAGGCCGCTTACGCCCTCGATCTCGCCGCCCTCCTCCGCCACGGTGCCACGTTTCTGATCTATGGGTTTGCCGTTCCAGAGCCCGGCGCCGGCCCGGCTTGGCTCAGCCAGGCATCGCTCGCGGCGCGTTTCGCTGAGGCCTTCGTGGTGCTGGCTTACGTCCCGGGCACCGATCGCCTCCGTCCATCCGCCTGGGCGACGCTCGAGCGCAAGGCCTGATGCCTCGGCTCCTCGTCCTCTTTCTCGACGGCGTGGGGCTGGGCGACGAGGACGCGGTTCGTAATCCCTTCGTCAGCGCGAGCATGCCGGCGCTGGCCGCGCTGCTCGAGGGGCGCCGGCTGACGCGTTCGGCCTCTCCGTTCGAGGGGGCTCGGGCGACGCTTCTCGCCCTCGATCCTTGCCTGGGGGTCGATGGCGCGCCGCAGTCGGCCAGCGGTCAGGCGGCGATCCTCACCGGCCGCAACGTGCCCGCTGAGATCGGCGGCCACTACGGGCCGAAACCCAATCCCCCAATCGCCGAGATCCTGCGCCACGACAGTCTCTTTCACCGCGTGCTGGCACGCGGCGGCACCGCCGCGCTCCTCAACGCCTACCCGCCTCGCTATTTCCATGCGATCCACAGCCGCCGGCGCCTCTACTCGGCCATCCCTCTTGCCGCCTCCGCGGCCGGGCTTTCCCTGAAGACCGCCGAAGACCTCCAGAAGGGCGAGGCGCTTTCGGCCGATTTCACCGGCGAGGGCTGGGCCGCACAACCCGGTTTCCCTCCCGCCCCCGTCCTCACCCCTGCCGCTGCCGGGCATTCCCTCGCCCGCCTCTCCGCTGGCTATGACCTGACCTGGTTTGACTACTGGCTCACCGACTACGCCGGCCATCGCGGCGCGCTCCGAGCGGCGGTCGATCTCCTCCACGCCTTCGACGGCGTCCTTGGCGGGCTGGTTGAGAGTTGGGCGGATCGGCAGGATCTCATCCTCCTCACCTCCGATCATGGGAACCTGGAGGACCTCGGCGTCCGCGGCCACACCCGCAATCCGGTGCCGGCGCTGCTGATCGGGCCCGCGATCCTGCGCCAGCGGTTCGCCTCGGGTCTCACCGATCTCACCCACATCGCGCCAGCCGTGATGAGGCTCTTGTTCTCGCAGGATCCTTCTGAGGAAAGAGGTGATCGGTGATCAGTGAACAGTGATCAGTGATCAGTGATCGGTGGGGAGTATCCAACATGGAGCAACCGATCACCGAGTAGCCGGCCACCGACTAACCGATCACCGACTAACCGATCACCCTCCTTGACGCACTGTACGGGCGCAGTTTATGATGAGGTAAGGCGCGGGATGTGGGATCTGAGGTGAGGGACAAAGCGCGATGATGGTGGACGCGGACGAGCTGCGAGGGGTGATGCGCCAGTGGGCGACGGGCGTCAGCCTGGTGACCGCGCAGGATGGGGGCCGGCCCCACGGCATGACGGTGAGCTCGTTCACGTCGCTCTCGCTCGAACCTCCCCTGGTGCTCATCTCGCTGGAGAACAACGCGCGCACGCATCGCATGGTGATCGAGAGCGGCGCGTTCGCCGTCTCGATCCTCGACGCGGCCCAAGAGGATCTCGCCGATCGATTCGCCGGCCGCATCCCGGATGGTGAGGATCGCTTCGCGGGCCTGGCGTACGAGACCGCGCAGACAGGCTCCCCACTCCCTCAAGGCGCGTTGGCCTTCCTCGATTGCGAGGTGGTGAGCGCGCAGCCCGCCGGGACGCATACGGTTTTTATCGGCCAGGTGGTGGCCAGCGGGGTGCGCCCTGGCGGCCAGCCGCTGCTATACTACAATCGTAATTACCGCCGTCTGGCGGGCTGAGAAACAGGGGGGGCCGTGGACGCCCCGCTTACATCGGAAGAGCACGAAGTCCTTCTCCGCCTGGCGCGCCAGGCGCTCGTCGAGACGGCCGGGGGCGGTCTGCTCTCGGCGCTCGACCCATGCCAACTGCCGGCGCGCTTGTTGGCCGAGGCGGCGACGTTCGTAACGCTCACCCGACGGGGCACATTGCGCGGCTGCATCGGCTCCCTCCAGGCGACGATGTCTCTGGCGGAAGATGTCCGGGAACACTCCCGGGCCGCGGCGAGCGAGGACTACCGCTTCATGCCCGTGACGTCGGAGGAGGTGGCGGAGATCGAGATCGAGATTTCCATCCTCTCCGAGCCCCGGCCGCTGGCCTTCGCCTGCCCGGAGGAGCTGATGGCCCGTCTTCGCCCCGGCGTCGACGGCGTCATCCTGACGCTGGGCCTTCACCGGGCTACGTTTCTCCCACAGGTGTGGGAGAAGGTCTCCAACGCCGATACCTTCCTCTCGATGCTGTGCGAGAAGGCCGGGTTGCCTGCTTCCACATGGAAGGCGCCGGGAGTGCAGGTCTTCACCTACCAGGTGGAGTGCTTTCACGAGGCCCAGGCTCACCCGGCATAGGTCGGCGATGAGGCCGCCGGCCCGCTCGTGGCCGACGTTCTCGGCCGCGCCTCTCCCTCTTCCACGGCGGTTGCACGCCTTCGTTCCGAGCAGCCGGAGACGGCGAGGGACGGCGTCGATCGACCGGGCTGCGGCCGAGGCGATGGGTGCGGCGCCCATAGCCCCTTTCTGAGGCTGCCCCTTGCGCAACGGGATCCCCCAGGTCACGCCCCATCTCCGCCTCGGCTGGCGCTGGCCCGAAGGCCTGCGGGCAATGCGTCACCGCAACTTCCGCCTCTTTTTCTTCGGGCAGCTCATCTCCCTTTCGGGAACCTGGATGCAGACGACGGCGCAGCAGTGGCTCGTCTATCGGCTGACGGATTCCCAGCTCAGCCTGGGCGTCGTCACCTTCGCCGCGTTCCTCCCGGTGCTCCTGCTTTCGCTGTTTATGGGCGTGATCGTCGATCGCTTTCCGCGGCGGCGTTTGCTTCTCCTCACCCAGAGCTGGTTTATGCTGCTGGCGGCCGTGCTCGCCCTGCTGACCGCGCTCGGGGTCGTCGAATACTGGCACATCATCGTCCTATCGTTTCTCCTCGGACTAGCCAACGCCCTCGACATGCCCGCCCGGCAGGCGTTCTTCGCCGACATGGTGGAACACGACGACCTGATGAACGCCATC
>DATEAV010000347.1:0-7581 GCA_035288185.1 Anaerolineales bacterium
GATCAGACCGGCCTTGCCTTCGGCGGCAACAAGACCCGTAAGCTGGAGTTCCTCCTCGCCGATGCCCAGGCCCACGGCGCGCGCACAGTCGTGACGGCCGGAGCAGTGCAATCGAACCACTGCCGGCAGACGGCGGCGGCGGCCGCTCGCTTCGGGTTTGAATGCGTGCTCGTTCTCGCGGGAAGCCCGCCGAAGACCGCAAACGGGAACCTCTTCCTGGACCACCTCCTCGGCGCGAAGATCGTGTGGGCCCAGGGAGAAGATCGCGAGGCTCTTCTTCGGTCCACGTTCGAGAAGGCCTCGGCCGACGGCCGACGACCCTACCTCGTCCCCTACGGCGGCTCCAACCCGCTGGGCGCGGCGGCCTACGCCGCGGCGCTCGCGGAATTCCTGGCCCAAGACGTGGCGGTCGACTGGATCGTGTTCGCCACGTCCTCGGGAGGGACGCAGGCGGGCCTGGTGGCCGGCGCGCGAGCTCACGGATTTCGAGGCCGGATTACGGGCATCAGCGTGGATGAGCCCGCCGCAGCCCTGTCGGCAAGGGTCGCCGCGCTCGCGACTCAAGGGATGGGCTTGCTCGGGCTTGAGGGATCAATCGGGGCGGCGGAGATCGAGGTGAACGACCGATTCCTCGGCGGGGGATACGGCGTAATGGGGGAACGCGAGAAGGAGGCGATCCGCCTCTTCGCACAGAACGAGGGGATCCTTCTCGACCCGGTCTACACGGGCCGGGCCGCCGGTGGGATGATCGATCTCATCCGCACAGGCGAGATCTCCGCCGAAGAGCGCGTCCTGTTTTGGCACACGGGCGGCACACCCGCCCTCTTTGCCTACGCGGACCAACTTGCATGACTCGCCGACTTCCGAAGTTGCCCAAACTTCGGAAGTCGGCGAGGGTGCGCTCCTACTTCAACCCAACGACTTCAAACACCTCGACTACTTGCTCCTTGCCCTCCAATACCATCAGCGGCACCGGACGCAGCTCCGCTTCGTCTCTCACTCGATCGGCAGCCGATCGGCTGATCAGGATCTGGCCTGGCAACGCATTCTCTTGCAGGCGCTTGGCCGTGTTGACGCTATCACCGATCGCGGTGTAGTTCAAATGCCTCTCCGTCCCCACCAGGCCCAGGACTGCCTCACCCGAATGGATCCCCACGCCGAAGCTCAAACGAAACGCTGGCTCGAGATCCTGGTGGAGCAGCGGGATCGCATCCCGGATCGCCAGAGCAGCGCGTACCGCCCGCAGCGTATGGTCCGGCTGCGGCACCGGCGCGTTGAACCAGGCCATAACGGCGTCGCCGAGGAATTTGTCGATCGTTCCCTCCTCGCGAAGAATCGCCTCGGCGGCGATCGACAGATAGCGGTTCAAGACCGCCACCAGGGTCTCCGGATTCTGCGATTCACTGAAGGAGGTGAAGCCTCGGATATCGGCGAAGACCGTCGTGATCTCCGCTCGATCGCCGCCGAGCTGCAGGCTATCGGGGTCGAGCTGGTCGATCACCGCCGGTGACACCATCCGCTCGAAGAGGCGTCGTTGAGCCTGCAGACGGCGTTTCTCGGTGAGGTCGTCGAGAACGATGGCTACGCCACGGGTGACTTGCCCGGCATCCTTGAGCGGTGTGATGTTGAGGCTCAGATCCACCTCGCCGCGCCCGGGCAGATCGGCGTGGGCCTCGAGGCCCATGTGCCGCTGATCGGCCCGCTTCACCTCCTCCACGCGCGCCGGGAGATCCGGCGAGAGCTGAGGCAGGAGCGATTGGAGCGACGCGCCGAGGAGCTCCTCGCGCGGGATCGCCAGGATGGTCCCGATCGCCTGATTGGCTAGCGTGATCAGGTCGCCGACGTCGGCCGTGATGACCCCGCTTCCAATCGAGTCGAAGACGTTGTCCATCAGGTTCTTCAGCTCGGTCACCTCGTCGAGCGTCCTGCGAACCGAGGCAAAGAGGCGGGCGTTTTCCACGGCCACCGCCGCCTGATTGGCGAAGGCCGAGAGCAGCGACCGCTCTCGTTCGCTGAACAGCCCCTCCCGAATGCGGTTATCGGCGTACATCACGCCGGTGAGCTCGCCCTTCACTTTCAGGGGGATGCAGAGGATCGAGCGAAGGTTGTAGGCAACGATGCTCGCCTGATGGTCGAAGCGTGGATCGGCCTGGGCATTGGTGGTGACCACGGCCTCCCCCTGGGAGACCACGCGTTGAACGATCGTGCGGCTGATTTCTTGCTCGCTCGGGCTGAGGCTGGAGCGCTCCCAGTTGCGGGCCACGACGGTCTCGAGCTCGCCCTCCCCGTTTCGAAGCATAAGGAATCCGCGCTCCGCCCCCGTGAGGCGGATGATGGTGTCCATCACTTCGTTGAGGACGGTCGTCAGGTCAAGAGAAGAATTCACCACCTGGCCGATCTCGGCCAGGGCCCGGAGGTTGCGCCTTTCCTGCTCGATGTCCTCCAGGCTGGATCGGATCGTCAGAAGGGTGCCGCTGATCTGGCGCAGCCCTTCGAGCGCGCCGGGGGGGAACCCACGATCGGCGCTCCCGGTCGACGAACGGTAGGCGGCCAGCTGTCCCCGAATCTCCTCCGCCATCCGGCTGAGGCGAGCCAGTTGCTGCTCGGTTGTGGGTCGAGTGGTGGGTTCGCTCACTGCGTGTCCACCCCTCATGGGAGGCGGGCGAAGGTCCGCACTCAAGATAGAGGCGTGGAGCCTCGGCGGCAGGGGGATTATACGTCCGACGGGTGCGGGCCACAACCGCCGGCGGCCACGTTCGGCGAGCGCTCGTTGCCTCAGCGGCGGGGCGCCAAGAGGCGTGTGGCCCAGGCGGCCCGGAGCTGTGATCGGAGGGAACGCCAGGCAACTCGGACCGCGGCCTCATCCGGGTGTCGGCCCCCAAAACGCTCACCCGCATAAGCCGTCACCAGAGACCAGGACGCCTCGCGTGCATCCGGGATTCGGGCGGTGAGCGCCTGGGCGCGCTCGAACGGAGTTTGGGCCGGGGTGATGGGAATCCCCAGACGGGCAAGCCATAGCGTCCAGCGCAGATAGAGCCGCGCCGTGGTTGTGGCGGGAGGCCGGGCAATCCCCCGGATGGCATCCGGCGGTTCGATGCCGATGCGGCGCAGGCGTTCGGAGAGCGAGCCATACACGACCGCCTTCGCATATGGATCCAGCCACAACCACACGAAGAACCCCACGAAGACGAGACCGATGCCGGCCAGGGCCATCGCGACCCCGCTGATCCCCGACGCTCCGAACCAGCCAGCCCCCTCGCCGGCCGTGTCTTCCACCGGTGGAAAGCCCCGCTCCCCGCTCTGATCCGGCGTATCAGGCACATCGAAGTCGCCGGCCAGTGGGTCGCCCTCCCCTATTTCGCCAGCCGGGATCCCGCCCCACGCCGGGCCCAAGAGCGAGGCCGTCGGCTCGAATTCCACCCACCCATATCCAGGGAAGAAGACCTCAGGCCAGGCGTGCGCATCCCCACCGCGCACCTCGTAGATTCCGGTGGTGGCGTCATACGTCCCGCTGGCGTAACCGACCGCCAACCGGGAGGGAATTCCCAGGATCCGCAGCAGGACGACTTCGGCGCTGGCGTAGTAGTTGCAGAACCCGACCCGGTAGTCGAAGAGCAGCCAGTCAATCGGCTCGGCATCGCCCGGCGGTGCCTGCGTGATCCGGCTGTAGGCGATGTGTTCGCGCAGCCAGCGCGTGACAGCGACGACCTGATCGTAGGGAGTGGCGGCCCCGGCGGTGATCTCCGCAGCGAGAGCGCGAGTCCGTGGGGTGATCGTCTCCGGCAGCTGCAGATTGCCCTCGCGCACCCAGGCCGGGTAGTCGGAGCCGGCTCCGCGCAGATCGCCTGCGGTGGGAACGGCCATTAATGCGCGCAACCGGTAGACCTGATCCCCCATCACCAGGGCGTTCGAAGCAATCACGGTCACATCCACCCTGCCAGGCTCTGTGTACGTCACGGTGGCGAGGGAAGGACGGTCGACCCAGAGCGGCTGACCGGCGAGGTAGAGCACCTGGAAGGCCTTCAGATGCGGAAAGAAGACTGCCTCTATCGGCTCGCGCCGGCCATAGTCTGAGACGGGCAATTCGCCAACAGCGGGATTGAATCCCAAAGGCGACCCGGGCGAGGCGGACCACTCGCGGTCGAGGTAGGTGTCGTAGACGCGGGCGCGCCAGTAGAACCGGAAGTCGCCGGCCGGTGGATCGGGCTGCACGTGCATAACGAGAGTGTTGGCAGGCTCGGTGCCCGCCCCGAACCGCAGGGTGTCGTTGTAGATCTCGCGGGCGACGAGGGCCGGGCTTCCCAGATTGCCGATCAGATCTCCGATCCGCTCACGGAGGCGCGGCCACGGGCGGCTCAGCCGCGTCCACAAGTCCGCCGCGGTCTCCGACCGAGCGAAGGCGGGCCCTCCCCAGGCAAGGGCGACGAGGAGGATCGCGGCCAGCAAGCCGGCCTGGGTGATGGGCCGGCCTCCACGGACGGGCATCTCCGTCCGCATCTTGTCCCAGGCCGCCCTCCGGGCGGCGACATGCCGGGCCAGCACGAAGATCATCGTGAGGAAAACGTACGCGCCCACGTACGACTCCATCGCCGCACGGCCGGTGTAGTAGTAGGCGTGGATCAGGAGGACGATCCCGGCGGGGATCAGCGCAGCCCACAGCCCTCTGCCGCGAAAGACCGACCAGGAGGCCTGCGCACCCATCCACCAGTAGATGGCGGCGATCAGCAAGGCGAACATGAGAGGATCCTGATTGCGATCCCCACGCAGCAACACATCCGCATAGATCTCGACCCGGCCGCCGATGAGGAGGAGCCTTTCCCTCCAGGTGAGCGCCGCGTCCAGGGTGCGCGCCAGCTGCCATCCGACAACAAACACGCCGTACACGGCGGCAAATACTGCGGCGCGTCGCCAGCCAAACCGCGAGCGAGCTAGAGCGGCGCCGGCGAGCACGGCAAGGACGGCCACGACGGGAACGATCTTCAGGTGACCGACCCAACCGGCGCGCGATGCGCCCAATCCCGAAACCAGGAGCAACAGGCAAAGCAACCCGAGGCTGAGCCCATCGAGAGAACGCGTGCGCAGCTTCCGCTCGCTCACACTCTTCCTACCCTCCAAACCGTCCACTCGTTCAATCTCCACCTAGTGTACCGCGCCGCCCGGGGCTTTCGCCTTGCGACCCATCCTCAATCCTGCTATCATCCGCCGCCGGCGCCTATGGCATCTATCGACGAGACTTCTTCCCGCCGACGGCGGCTCTACCTTTTGTTGGTCGGAGTGATCTTGGCCACGCTGCCGTGTTACTGCGCGGGCATCCTCCAACTCCTCGCCAATCCGTCCGGACGGCAGATCCCTACTCCGACCGGCTCGGTCTTCCCATCCGTCTCCGCCTCGCCCTCCTCGACGCCGCCTCTCACCCCCTTGATCACCACGACTCCCACGATCACCCGCACGCCGAGCCCGACGCCTTTCGTGCCTCATACGGGCACCCCGAGCTTCACCCCCCTCCCCACCGAAACACCGTCGCCCACCCTGCCCGACACGCCCACCCCGACCACGCCACCGCCCCCCACCGACACTCCGACGGTCACGCCCGGAAGCTGACGGGCCGCGACCGGGAGCGTGGCCGCGGCTGCGAGCTGGCTACCACCCGCTGGCGTCGAAGATCGCCTCGAGGAGAGATCTCCGCTCCTCGGCAGTCATGGGCCGCGGCTGGGCATAGTTCTCGAGCATCGCGGTGAGAACCTCGGTGCTGATGTGGCGGCCGTCGTAGAAGATGTGGCGGTCGAGGAACTCCTGGCGGGTTGGTGTAGACCACATCTGATCGAAGAAGAGATTCCCCAGTCCGTAGTGGATCAGCGCGCCTTCGTAGAATTCGAAGGCCTGCGGGGTGTGCGCCTGGCTGCCGCTGACGATGACAGCCCCCGCGTCTACCGCGGCTCGGAAGTCTTCGGTTTGAGCCGGAAGGGGAAGGGGAAAGTATCTCTCCGCCCATTGGTAGGTGAAGATCGGCAGGTAGCCCTGGGCCCGCAGCTCACCGAGTGTGGCCAGGATCCGGGTGTCGCTGCACGGGGCGGCGCCGGGCCGAGCATCGGTCGCCCAGGCCCAATCCGGGCCGGGTTGGTTGCAGCCGAGGAAGGCGATCCGGTTGCCGTTGTGCTCGAAGAGCACAGGCTGGAGCGCCGCCTCAAGACTCGAGCCTCCTCCGAAGGTCTGCCAGCCGGAGCGGGCGTAGATATCCAGCGTCTCGAGAAACGCTGTCGGCCCCCAGTCCAAGAGATGGTTTCCCGTCAGCTCAACGACGTCGACCCCCATCGAGCTGAACAGGGCGGCATGCTCGGGCTGGCCACACATGCGTAGGCTCCGAGAGAAGGGATCCGGCTCGGGGCAATTCGAGGCGAAAGACACCTCATGGCTCACGTGGGTGATATCTGCTCCGCGCAGCCACTCGCCGATGAGCAACCCTGGATAGTCGACCCCGTTCGCCTCCATCATGGCCGCCGTCGACCGGGCCAGGGCCGTCACGCCTGTCATCAATACAACGGTCAGGCGAGCGGGGTCCCGGTTGGTTGCCGGCCAGACAAGACCTCCTCCATCGGAGGTGCCGAGGAGGTATTGGACCCACGCGACGGCGGTCGGTTCGCCGCTCAAGCCGAAGGCGACGGCCAGAGGATAGCCCTCCGTCGAGAAGTCATTTCTCACCGGCGAAAGGCCATCCACGGCGATCACCTTCCAGCGGGGCTCCAGTGCATCAAAAGGCACAATCGCCATCGCCGGCCGCGCCTCCCAAACCGCCTGGAGGAGCGACTCGGGAGGTGTCGTGACCACGGACCCCGGAGCGGGGGGCCCCAGCCCTCCTTCGAGCGCGACGGAGGTCTCCGCGCTAGCGTAGATCGTCCCCGAGCCCCGCCAGGCGGCTTGCAGATCCGCGAACGCGATGGAGTCCTCGACGCTGGGAAACGGAGCGACGACGGCGTAGATCCACATGGCGAGCGGGACCTCCGGCGAGGGGCCAGCTCGGACCACGGCCAGCGTGGGGTCCTCGACGATCTCGACCCAGGTTTCGGTGTTTGAGGCGAGAGCCTCCAGGCTGGATCGAAGGCGATCGGGGAGGCCGGGTGAGATCCAGAGCGTCACCGGCGTAGGCGTCGACGTCGGGGAGGGTGTGGGCGTGGATGTGGCGGTGGGCAAAGGAGTGGGCGAGGCCAGGATGGGAAACAGGCCGCCTGCCCCGCAGGAGCCCACAAGCGCGAAGGATGCGAGAGAGAGCAAGAGGGAGAGGCAGCGGCGCATGGCGGGCCCGTCGGCATCATACCGCCGGACGCACAAGGAGGCAACGCGCGCCCGCCGGCGAAGCGGCGGGGAGGGACAGGCTGCCTTGGCTCGCGGGGGTGGAGGGTGGTCGGTGATCCGTGATCCAGACCCGGTCGGTGTCGAAATCGTAGAGCGGGGAAACATGGGCCGCTCTCGCTATCCATCTGGCGTCTCAGGGATGCATTTCTCCCCGAATCTTTCCAGGGCGCGGTAGTAGGGGAGGATGCTGGGAATGTAGTGACGCTCGTCCGGCCCGTGAGGCCCAACTCC
>DATEAV010000348.1:0-7201 GCA_035288185.1 Anaerolineales bacterium
CGCACGACGATCTCGCGGATCTCCTCGTCGGTGAGCGCCACCGGGTTGGCCTTCATGCTGCTCGTCGCTTTGGAGCGCTCGACCAACCCCGGGATCTCGGCCTCGGTCAGCCCGTAGGCCCTGAGTGGGCGGACGTTGAGCGCCCGGCACAGCTCGCGGATCCACACGACACCGTCTTCCGCCGTCGCCTCAGGCCGCCCGGTGAGAATCCGGGCCACCTCTTCGCACCGGCGCAGGAATTCCCCTCCTGGTTGCCGGGCCTGGGCGGCCCGCAGGTTCACCTCCATGGCCGCCGGCAGGAGGCTGGCGCAGGTGGCGCCATGGGGAGCGGGGAACATTCCTCCGAATGGCCCGGCCAGCGCGTGTACCGCCGCCAAACCGGCGTTGGAGAGCGCCATGCCGCCCATCAGGCTCGCCAGCGCCATGTCCTGGCGGGCCTCAGCATCGGACCCATTCTCGTAGGCTCGGCGGAGCGAGCGGGCCACGCGCCGGATCCCCTCGCGGCATAGTCCATCCGTGAGCGGGTTTGCGCGCGTCGTGAGAAAGGGCTCGATGAGCTGGGTGAGCGCGTCGAGGCCGCTCGAGGCCGTGGGCTCCGGCGGGAGCCCGAGGGTGAGATCCGGATCGACGATGGCAAGCGTGGGCAGCATTCCGAGGGAGCGTAGGCTGGCCTTCACGCGGTGCTCCGGGGACGCCAGAACAGCGTTCCGGGTGACCTCCGCCCCGGTGCCCGCTGTAGTGGGGATGGCGATGAAGGGCGCCGAGGGCCGGGTGAGCTTCTTGCCGCGCCCCACGACCTCGGCGTAGTCGAGCGGGTCGCCGCCATTGGCCAGGACTGCGGCCACCGACTTGCCGGTGTCGAGGGCGCTTCCCCCGCCGAAGCCGATCACCAGGTCGCACCGGTTTTCCCGGGCGAGGGCAATCGCCTCCCGGGCGGTATCCAGGGTGGGCTCGCCGCTTACGGCGTAGGTGACCGGGGCGATGCCTTCCTCGGCCATCGACGCCAGGAGCTCCGCCGCCCGCTCGGGCTTGCTCCCCGTGACGACGAGGGCGCGTTTCCCGATCTCTGCAGCCAGGGGCGCGGCTTGCCGCAACGTTCCGGGCCCGAAAAGCACTCTCCCCGCCGTGGCGAAGTCGAACTGCATCTCGCTAACCCCAGGCCGCATCGTCCGGGAAGACGTTGTGGTACACCACGCGCGTCCGGGGCTCGGCCATCATCTCCCCTGCGGCCTGCTGCCAGGCCTTGTAGTGGGGGGTCTCGCGATGCTTCGCCGGATCGTCGGGCGTGCGATAGACCTCGACCAGGACGAACCGCGTCGGGTCGTCGTGTTGTTGGATGACGTCGAAACGCGTGATCCCCGCCTCGCCTAGGCTGTTGCGGGCGTTCTCGATGGTCGCGGCACGGAAGGCCTCCACCGATTCGGGCTTAACGTGGATGAAAACGTGAACGACGTGCATGGCTCCCACTCCTCCAGGCAGATCGGCGCGCACCTCGCGCCCGGGCCATTCTACCGTCTTCCTCTCGTGATCTCGATGGCGGCGTGTGACAGGAGAATCAGGCTCCCTTCCCCCCGGCCCTCGCCATCGGAGCGTTCAATTCGATTCCTTTTCGCTCCATTGGATCGGGCGAAAGATCGAGCGGACCAATTCCGCCGGGTCCGAGGCCTCTGGGCGCCCCAGGGCCTGGCGGAGCGCCTCCATCTGGCTGCGCAAGGACGCCACGTCTATGCCTCGGCACGGGTTGGGGAGAGGATCGAGCCACTGCCTCACGCGCAACAGCATCTTTTGCGCTCCGCGTTGATTCCCGCGCTCGACCTGGAGAAAGGCCACAGCCACCTGGATCAGTGAGCGCAGCAGCTCTCGCCCCGGCCCGGCCTCGGCGATCCAGGCATGCTCGAGAGTCTCGTGGGCCTCGAAGAACTCCCCTCGGTTGAGTTGCTCGAGCCCGCGGCGCGCTTGCGGCGAAAGGGGCTCCTGGCATCCCCGGGCCAGGGCGGCCGGGTCCGTTCGTCGCGCCCAGGTGCGCAGGATGTCCGGCAAGGTGGCGTGGAGCTCACCGCGGGTGAGCACAAGATCCGCGCCCGCCGCCCGGGCGCGTTCCAGGGGCTCATGCTCGACGTGGGGACCAAAGGCCGCGATCGGGATGCGCCGAGTGGCGGCCGAGGTCTTCAACACCTGGATCCAGCCCTCCCAGGGGATAGTCGTGTTGGTGAGGTCAAAGAGGATCAGCGACGGGCGCTCTTCGACGATCCGGCGAATGAACTCGCCCTCGGCGCCCTCGAGGGGCTCAGTGAGGGGCACGCGGCGGGCCGCCGCCTGGCTGTGGACGCCCAGGTCCTCAGGGCGCCCTGCGATTCGGGCGCGGCCTCCCAATTTGCGAACGGTGTCTTCCAGGCGCGGGATAAGAAAGAGGTCGTCCGTCAGCGCGAGGACAAAGAGGTCCCCTGCAGGTTCGTCCACCTTCCCAACCTCTCCGCCCGCCGTATGCGAACCAGCAGGATCCCCAGGGGGCATCGAGCGGAGTATAGCACACTGGCCTCCCCACTTCACTGTGGAGTTCGCCGAGAGCGCAGAGAGTCCTCGGGTATCTCATCGTTCTCCGCGCTCTCTACGGTCAAGATGGGGGGCGGGCAGGCCCGGGTTAGCGTGCGGGGGCTCGGGCGGAGGCGAACGCGGCGGGCGGACTCTCGAAGCGGTGGTGGGGGCACGGCATGCCGTGCCCCTACGACACCCGATGAGAATCCTTGTGCTGGCCAGTCCTCGGGGGCGATGAAGATCGCTGCACGACCTACCCATCACCTTGGCGTGGCTAGGAAACGGCATGGTAGGGGCGCAATGTCGAAGATATCGGGCGAGGTTCCAAGTGCCGTGCGCCCCACACTTCCCTAGTATCTCTTCACGACGGGTAGGGGCGAAGCATTCGCATTGAGCAGGGTCTCAATCTTGGCGGATCCGCATGCGAATGCTTCGCCCCTACGCGTGTCGCCCGCGCTGCTCTCTACGCTTGGCGAAAACGGCACGCGAGGTTGAGCAACGAGGCCAGGGCAGGCACAGCGGCGCGGGTCGGGGATCTACACCGCCACGGAGAACAACAGAGACTACGCTCGCAGCCTCTGCGACACCTGCCCCGAACTGCAGGTGCGGGGCAACGCACCCTGGCGGTGTCTTCCCTGAGAATCCCCCGCGCCCAGAGGTGCTGGGTGTAGTGCGGCTTACCTCACCAGGTCGTGCTTAGCGCGCAGCCGTTGTCGAAGATCAGGTCGAAGGAATACCCCGGCATCGTGTCGGCCCGGGTGAAGACTAGCCGGAGCGGGCGTGTCGAGTGGGGAGGGATTGTCGAGCGGTCGTCGCGGGGGATGGTGAAGGTGGCCTCGGGCCCGGGGGTCACGCCCGGAGGGAGCTCCCAGAGCGTGTAGGCGCCGAGCGAGAAGCTCAGGAGCGGGTTGTCCTGATAGCCTTGCTGGCTCCAATCCAGGATGGCCAGGGGCTGATCCGTGCCGTTGTCGACGATCCATTCGACGGCGTCGCCATCCAGCCCGAAGTCGATCATCGCGAGCGCCGGGCAGCCCTGCGAGACGACGGGCGTCGCTGCGGGCACCGACAGGGACGTGGGCGAGGCCTCCACGATCGTCACCGGTGTTCCCACCATGGTGGGCAGCGGAAGCGTTGGCGTTGGCTCAGGCGGAAACAGGCCTCGTAGGAGGCCCAGCCCCGGCGGGGAGAGCAACAACCCCACGATCGCCAAGCTGCCTACAATCCCTAGCAAGATCGGCGTAAGCGTCGACGAGCGCCGCTCGCGGGCCAGAGAGCGGTTTTCAAACGCCGGACGAGCGCCCCCGGCAGTGGCGGGCAGCACCATGGAGAGAACCGTCCGGTGCTCCAGAGCGGGGAGAGGCGCGCCGGCGATCGCCGCCTGGTAGGCGTCGGATAGAGCGCGCGCGGTGGGAAAGCGCCCCGCAGGCTCCTTCTCGAGGCTCTTCAGGATCACGGCCTCGACCGTCGGAGAGAGATCGGGGTTGAGGCTTCGCGGCCGGGGCACGGGCTCCTGGATGTGCATCAGCACCGTGGCCATCGGCGTATCGGCGTCGAAGGGCAGACGGCCGGTGGCGATTTGATACAGCATCACGCCCAACGAATACTGATCCGAGCGTCCGTCGAGCTTCGCCCCGCGCCCTTGCTCCGGCGAGACGAAGGCCGGCGTCCCCATCAGCATCGATCCGGTGAGCGTGCCCGTCCCCTCCACCAGCCGCGCCAATCCGAAATCGGCCAGGAGGGCGTTGCCCTTCAAGTCGATCATCACATTCGAGGGCTTGACGTCGCGATGGATCACGCCCTGGCGGTGCGCGAAGTCGAGCGCCGCCGCCACCTGCGCCACCCAGCGCCGGCTGGCTTCCAGCGTCACCTGCCCGCCGGCGATGCGGTCGTGCAGCGTGCCACCCCGGATGAACGGCATCGCCAGGTAAGCCATGCCGCGCACTTCCCCATAGCCCAGCACGGGGACGATATTCGGATGCTTGAGCCGTCGGTGGAGAATCTCCGCCTCGCGGCGGAATCGCTGGACGAATCGCCGCTCGGCGCCGATCGCCGGGGAAAGGATCTTGAGGGCGACCTCTTGCTGTGCGCGGATATCGATGGCCCGATAGACCATCGCCATCCCGCCCGCCCCCACCTCCTCGACAAGACGATATTGATCGAGTGTCTGGCCTACAAGACTGGCCAAACGCCCTCCCTTAACGGCCAGCGGATGTTAAGAACATACCACGGCTCATGCATGCGGCGAGGGGTCCTTTGGTCCGCATCCTCGTTTACCTCTGTCGCCCGGGCAGCTCTATCCGATCCCAGCCAGGCAGCGATGCCGACCTGGCACGGCGCTCGCCGTCTTTCCCGGCCTTGGCCATTCGGGCAGACCCGCGGGATGTTCTCCACCCGATCCACGTCGCCTCCTAGGGCGCCTACCGCCCGAAGGCCTCGAGCACGGGCGCGCCGTCGATGTCGGCAGGCAGCGGCAGGCCCAAAGCCCAGGCCGCCGTCGCCGCAGTGTCGTAGATCCACACAGGAGTCTGGAGCTCCAGGCCCGGAGTAACGCCCGGCCCGGCAACGATCCAAGGGATGGTTGTGTCCTCGGGAAGCGATGAGCCGTGCACCGTCCCGTGCCCCCCGTGATCGGCGGTGACGATGACGAGCGTCGTTGGGGCAAGCCCCGCCGTATCCAGCGCGTCCAGCACACGCCCGACGGCGATGTCGGTGTTGTGGATCGTGCCCAGGTAGCTTTCCGTCATCCAGCCGTAGGAGTGACCGGCGGCGTCCGGCCCGGCGAAATGAACGAAGAGCACCCCGAAGCCATCGGCGATCTCGGCCGCGGCAATCTCGGCGATGGCGAAATCCCCGACCGGCTGGTAGAGGAACTCATCGACGGTCCCGGGGAGCGCAATGTGGACCAGCTTCTCCTTGGCGACCACCATCAGCGTGCGGTGGCCCGCCTCATGGGCCAGGGCGAAGATCGTCGTCGTGCGCACGAAGCCGTTGGCGGGAATGTAGTCGTTCCAGGTGACCCCATGGTCTTCGACCTCATATCCGGTGAGCATCGAGGCGTGGGCGGGCAGCGTGGCCGAGGGGAGAATCGTTTGCGCATGGACGGTCGAGGCTCCGCGGGCCATGAGATCCCGGAGGACAGGCGTGATCGTCGTGCCGAGCGCGTCGGGGCGGAAGCCGTCCATCGAGATGATCAGCACGCGCTCGATCTGTGGGGCCGGGGTGGAGGTGGCGCTGGTCTCGAGGGTGGAAGTGGCGGTGAGGGGAGCCGTGAGGGTGAGGGTGGGCGCGGGCGGCGGCGTGGCGGTCGGGATGGGAGTGGAGGCGGGAGGCGCGGCGCAGCCGGGCAGGAAGAGCGCGAGCGCGAGCAGCAGAGCGAAGGTTCGTTTCCTCAAGGGTCCCTCAGGGGCGCAAGCCTAACACGGCGAGGAAAGCGCGTCAACGAAGCCGAACGCAGTGCGGTACAATCCGTCGGAATGAGCCGGCTGCGCGACGTGGTGGTCGTCGGTGCGGGGCCTGGCGGCTCGGCGGCCGCGGCCGCCCTGGCGCGGGCCGGGCTCGACGTCCTCCTTCTGGACAAGTCGGAATTCCCTCGAGACAAGACGTGCGGCGACGCGCTCTCGCCCGCCGGCGTCACGCTGCTGCGCGAATTGGGGCTCGGGGAAGCTCTTGAGAAAGAGGCCTTCCGCATCGACTTCGTGTCGGTGACCGCCCCGGATGGGCGGACGGTGGTTGCACCGATACCGCCCCACCCCGTCCATCCCGCACACAGCTACGTCGTACCCCGCATGCTTCTCGACGATCGGATCCGCCAGGCCGCGGTGGGATTCGGCGCCGAATTCGAAGGGGCGTTCCATGCCCGGGCGCTGCGACACGAAGATGGCATGATCACGGTGAGCGGCAAGACCGCCGGCCGCACCAGTGAGCACCAGGCTCGCCTGGCCATCGTGGCCACCGGCGCCAGCCTTCCCCTGCTGGCCGCGGCCGGCCTCGCTCCGCGGCGGGTGCACTATGCCCACGCGGCCCGTGCCTACTACGAGGGGCTGGGCGGGCTGGATCCGCTGCTCCAGATCCGCTTCGACGGCGTCGCCCTTCCCGGCTACGCGTGGATCTTCCCGCTCTCAGAGACGAGCGCCAATGTGGGCGCGGGCTTCTACCGCCGCACGCGCCGGACGCCGGCAACGGCGGCGGCGATGCTGCGGGGATTCATCGAAAGCCCGGGCGCCCGGTCGGTCTTCGCCGGCGCCACGGCCGCCGCGCCCATCAAAGGCTTTCCTCTGCGGACCGACTTTCATCGTTCGCCCACCGTCGGGCCTCGAGTGATGCTGGTCGGCGAGGCGGCCGGGTTGGTGAACCCGTTCACCGGCGAGGGGATCGACTATGCGCTCGAGTCCGGCAAGATGGCGGCCGAGGCAGCCCTGACGTGTTTCGCCGAAGGGGACTTCTCTCCACGCTCGCTCTCCCGCTATGACCGCGCCCTGCGGGCCCGGTTCCAGCGCGCCTTCGTGCTCACGCACCGGCTGCGCGCCTTCTACATGAACCCCCTCCTCCTCGATCCGTTCTTGCGGGCCTGCGAGCGCTGGCCGGAGCTGACACGCCTTCTCGTGGAGGTGATGCTCACCTACCAGGACCCGGCGAAGCTGCTCCGCCCCACGGTCCTGCTGCGCGT
>DATEAV010000349.1:0-5970 GCA_035288185.1 Anaerolineales bacterium
CCACCAGGAGTGCGGCCTCGTCTTGGAGGGCCGCCGCCAACGAATGGCCCACCGCCTCGGCCACGACGGCGGACTGATCGCGAAGCATCACAGGAAGGAGGCAGAACGGGCCGGCCAGGGTGCGCTGGAGGAAGGGGAGCTCGATCTCGAGCGAATGCTCCTGATCATCCCTCACTCGGCCGACGCGCAGGCCGGCGGTCTCTTTCAGATGACGCTCGAATTTGGAGAGGAGGGCCTCCTCCACGGGGATCTGTCCCAGCGGAGTGGCGTAGGCCGTGTGCCCCGTCGTGAGAACCTCCCCCCGGTAGGGCATGTGCAGCGGGGAGACAACCGCCACAACGCGAGGTTGCAGCCCGCGCAAGAGACGAAACGCGTGGGCCGCGACCGGGCCCGAGTACACATGGCCGGCGTGGGGGGCGATTACCCCGATGATGGTACCGAGGATGGGAGAAGCCGCCGCCTGCTCGAGCTGGCGGTCGACGGATTGGATAAGGCCTTCCGCGGTGCCTGGGTACCAGGTCCCTGAGATTGGTGAGGGCCGGACGTCGGCCGGCATCCCCGAACTCTCCTTCCCCGGATTGTAGCACAAGTGACCTAGGGGCACGCCGGGTGCTCCCTGAGAGCCCCATTTCGCTGCGAGTTCGACGATGCAAGGCCCTCTGCGCCACTCCGAATTTCTGGCACGTTCTGCCGGCGTCCCGCTCTGCTACTGGGGCTTGACATCAGAACAATTGTTCTGTACACTAGTCCATACGAACATTTGTTCTGTTAGTGGTGGAGGCAGCTGATGAGTGGTGGCGACTGTGACTTGGTGGCTGGGGAGCTGAGCCGGAGAGGGCCCTGGCTGGATGGTGGCCGCGCTGGCCGGCCCTGGGGCCTAGGTCCTGAAGCCCCTGGGGATCGAGTAGGACGCCTGCGCCTTGTGGAAGCCTCATCAGCAGAATCATGGGGTCGGCCGGCCGGGATCGAGGCCGAGGCGCAGGCAGTCAGGCTGGATTCCCGGCCTCCTTCGCTTCTCGACCTGATCGACGTGATGGATCCACTGCCCGGCCTTACCGGAGTGGCCGGGCTGGATGAGGCCGGTTCTCCGATTCTCCTCCCGCTGAGATCCCGGTATGTCTGGAATCTGTTGATCACGGGGAACGCCTCATCTGGGAAGTCGGAATGGCTCCGAGCCCTTGTTATGTCTCTCGTTCTGACCACCTCGCCGGAAAGGCTTGGGATTGTTGGGGTTGACTTGAGCGGAAGGGAGCTCGCTGTTCTGGAGTCCCTGCCTCACAGTGTGGCCGAGATTTCCACCAGCCTGGATCAGGCTCACGAGCTTCTGGCCTGGCTTGACGCAGAGATGGATCGCCGGCTCAGGGGCGGTGTGGGCGAGCCTGACATAGCCCTTGTGATTGACGATCTTCGCTGGACAGCCCAGCCGAAGGCCGTGCCAGCCGCAGCCCTGTTGGGCAGGCTCTGGGCCCGAGGCTGGCAGTCGGGCATCCACGTTCTGGCCGCCGGGCCGGCCGACCCATTCGGCGCTGCAGGGGCGTTGGCGAGAGGCCACGCGCTGGCGAGCCGGCCAGGATGGTTTGACTTGATGGCCGGGCGCGAGACGGCGAGGGTCCATGCCTGCCGCCTCAGCGCGTGGGAGCTGGATCTGGCCACACGACGGGCGGGGCAGGGGCTGGGCCAAGCTCGCAGCCAGGATGTCCGATGACACCTTTGGGCGCTGGGGAGATGGTGTGGGTGGAGGGGCTTGGGCGAGGCGGAGCGCCTTCCGGCTTCACCTGGAGGGGCCGGCGGCACTCCGTCCGCCAGGTCGAGGGATGGCGTGAGGCTGGCAGCTCGCTTCGTGTGTATCGGATCCGGACGGCAGGTGGGATGCGCTGCCTGATTTCACTCGATCCAGGGCGAAGCGTCTGGCGGATGGAACGAGTCTTGCCACCCAAGGAAGGCTGACATGGACGTTGGGATGATGTGGTTCGATCCGGACCCGCGTTCAGGGTTCGGAGATAAGATCGAGAAGGCGGCGGCCTACTACCGGGGGAAATATGGCCGCACGCCCACGCTCTGCTACGTTCACCCGGCGACGGCCGGCGGAGCTTCGCCCTCTGCGGTAGGCGGCGTGGAGGTTCGTACGACCCGGTCGGTGCTGCCGAATCACTACTGGCTCGGGATCGGCGTGCGGAACGCGGGCTCGAACTAAGCTCTGCCGCATCTGCCCACCAGTTCTGGGTGCCAAAAGGGCTGCTTCGAGCTCTCACGGGTTCGCCTTCGCTTGTCTGACCTAGTCGGCTTCGGCCCAGGCCGAAGGCCGACCACTTGTGAGGCTAGAGGAGCGGGCTATGTGCCGGAGAGGGTAACTGAACCGGCCTTTTAGTTTACATAACCGAGACACGCACGGTGACGCCAAACGGCAGGTTTGCCATCTTGCGGGAGAATGAAAAGGCGGGTAGTATGAACCCCCGTACCGGAGATCAACTCCACGGAAAGCCGGGAGGAGGGCCCTGATGAAGAGCGAGCTGGAGTTCTTTGACGTCAAGAGCCGATCCAAGTTCAAGTCGGTCGATTGGCGGATCGAGACCAGGGAGGCGAAGGGAAAGAAACGCTTCTTCGCCGTGGCGAAGGTCCCAGGCGCTGCTCATGAGGCCTGGAGGATTGTCAAGGAGGACTTCGCTAAAGCCAACGCTTAGGCATTAGCGGTTCAAGCACGTCTGGCTCAGCTCGCTGCCGCCCCGCTGTGCGGGGTCGGCAGCGTTTGCATTTCCATGGCTTCTCAGCTCCAGGCTACCTGCTCTCATCGGCCTGAGCGCACGTCGGGAGGGTGAGGATTCCGCCGCAGTGAAGGTGAGGGCAGACAGCAGCTCGAGTGGGAATGTGTGTCAGGAATGGGTGGAGAGAGCGGCCACCAGGCTGTCCAGGGCGACGCCCTCCTCGGAGAGGCCGGTCTTGATCGCTAGATCGGTCTCGAGGAGTCGATGGTACATCGTCTCGAGTTGGGGCAGAGTGAACTGGCGAGCCTGGCTGGCAAGCTTGGATGCCACATAGGGGTGCAGAGAAAGGGCGGTGGCCGGGTCTCTGCCGCCGTCGAGGGCCTCGCGGGCCTGGAGCAGGAGCCGGAATTGGCGGGTGATCATGGAGAAGGCGTAACGGGGAGGCTCATCTTCGAGCAGGCGGTGGAGCAGCGCCAAGGCGCGTCGCCCGTCCCCGGCGCCAAGCGCATCGACCATGGCGAATACATCGCTTTGTCCGTGGTTCGGTGTAAGGCGCTGGACGTCTTCCTCCCGGATCGGCCGAGAGCGGGCGACGTAGTCGAGGAGCTTGGTGAGCTCCTGGTCGCCCACGAGGGGGTCATCGGCGATGAACTCCGCGAGCAGATGGGCGGCCTGGGGCTCAATCTGGCCTCCCAGGGATTTTGAGCGATCGACAAGCCAGCGGATGAACGCCTCACCCTTGGGTGAGGAAAACGTGCGGACGAAGGCCACGCCCGGATGCGCGTCGGCCCACGACTGGAGAGCGGAAGCGGCCTTCGAATCGGAGGTCTCCACGAGGACGAGCGCGGTCGAGGCAGGAACCGACTCCAGGATTCCCAGGAAGCGCTCCTGCCTCGGACCGCCTCCGGCAAGGCAGGCGCCGGCGCGGTGAACCACCACAAGGCGTCGTCGGGCGAGGAACGGAACCGCCTGGCATGCCTGCGCCAGGCCGGCCGGGTCGAGAGAGGGGCCTTCGAACACTTGAGTGTTGAGGGCGATCGATGAAGCGTCGCCGAGCTTCTCGCGCAAGCGGGAGACGAATTCGCCGATCGCCAATTCATCGTCGCCGAAGAGCAGGTAGATTGTGGGGGCGGTGCGCTCCATCTCAGTCCGTTGTGCGGATGCGGTGGATGGCAGCCCGGCCGCGGTTGATGCGCCGGACCTCGATGATCTGGAGATCCTCGGGATCCGCCAGGGTGGTGACGTGACGCTGGATGGCCAGCCCGAGGGGTTGGGCGATGATGAGCGCCAGGGTAGTCAACAGCACGGCGAGAGGGAAGCGGGCGAGGTGGTCCTTCCAGCGGTCGCTTCGTCCTCCGACAACTGAGAAGAAGACGGCCCCGGAGGCAAGCGTTCCGGCAGTGAGAAGGCTTGTGCCGCAGTTGGGGTGGACCGCCAAGTGGTGCTCCCCTCGGCGCAGGCGGACGAGCGCCTCTCGAGCCGCCGCCTCCACAGCCTCCGTGGGAACGCGACCATAGAGAAAGAAACCGGAGGGGTCGGAACGGCCGACGAGGAGGGTTCTGGTGCGGCGGGCGGTCAGCAGGTGGATGGTGGCGTGTTCGAGCCCATGATTGCGCCGCATCCGAGAGATCGCCCTCGAGGCGGCCTGGTCCTGCGGGCGAGCGGTCACGGGGCCTCCTGAAGCTGGTTGCGCGGATTATACCCCGAGGGATCCACGCCCCGTGGGCGACCCGTCGCCGGAGATGCAAGCTCTTAGGATACAATCCGCCCATGGCGTGGGATCTGATCGGGCATGATTGGGCGGCCGACCTGCTCAGCCGACATGTGGCATCCGGCCAGGTGCGACACGCTTACCTTATCACCGGCCCAGAAGGCGTCGGGAAACGGGCGTTGGCCTTGCAGTTTGTGCAGGCGCTTCACTGTCAGCAGCCGCCGGCGCCGGGCGGGCGGTGCGGAGAGTGCACGAACTGCAGGCAAATACGAGCACAGAGGTTGCCCGATCTTCATGAAGTGGTGCGTGCGGAGAACGAGACCCTTCTGGGGATCGACGCCATCCGGGATCTCCGGCGGCGCCTGGCCCTCTCCTCCTTTGGGGGGAGCTGGCGCGTGGCGCTTCTGACCGACTTCCAGGATGCGACGATTGAGGCCCAAAATGCGCTGCTCAAGACCCTGGAGGAACCGGCGCCCAAGGTCGTGCTGATCGTTCTTGCGCTCCAGGCTGATCTTCTTCTGGCAACGATTGTTTCGCGGTGCGAAGTGCTGGGCCTTCGTCCTGTTCCCGCCGGCAGTATCGCCGCCGCTCTCGAGGCCCGCGGTGAGACCGCGGAACGCGCCCGCTTGCTGGCTGCCCTGTCGGGAGGCCGTCCAGGCCTTGCCCTGCGCCTCGCTTCCGACCAGGAAGCGCTTGATCTCCGATCAAAGCAACTCGATGACCTGCGGAGGCTGCTTGGGGCCAGCCGAGCGGCGCAGTTCGCGTTCGCAGAAGCCCTGGCCGGCCGCAGGCGGGACCTGGAGTTGGAAGCCAAGCGACGGGAGACCCTGAGCGTCCTCGAAACCTGGCTCAGTCTCTGGCGAGACGCTCTGCTTGTTGCGTCGGGAGCTGAGGTGACCTTGGCGAATCCCGATTGGGCGGCGGAGGCTGAGCGCCTCGCGGAGAGTGTGGGCCTCGAAGGAGCACGGCAAGCGCTGGCGGCGGTGGACCGGACGCTCGACGCCGTCAGAAGGAACGCCAACCTCCAGCTTGCCCTGGAAACCCTCTTTCTGGATCTTCCCCGAATCCCAAACCGCTAGGGAGACGCGCTAAGACGACCAGGTGCGGGCGCGCACAAGAACCCGCGCCGCAGTGCCTTGCCCGAATGCCTCCTTGCACCGCGGGTGAGCGAACTACGAAGGAACCCAGGGAGCAACCTACTCGTTGAATTGCGTCGAGCATGGCCGCAGTCGAGGCCCCCGGGCGGAGCCGAAGGGGGTGGAAAGGAAAGCGAGGGCGGAGGGAAGTCGGAGCCCGTCCTTCGACTGCGGCCGGAGGCCGTTTCCTTTTGGGGTGTCGAATTACGCAGACTGCAGAGGGTGAGGCCACCCCACCTCGCCGATGAGCGCGAGGGACGCGGGGGAAGAGGCTTGGTGTAAGGCTGGGGGATGCCCTCGTCGAGGGAATCAGCGAGGCTCGATCACAAGGCGGACGGCCGTTCGTTCCTTGCCGTCGATGTCCACCGAGGTGAATTCGGGGAGGCAGACGATCTCCACACCTTCCTCGTGGAGATAGCCT
>DATEAV010000350.1:0-5329 GCA_035288185.1 Anaerolineales bacterium
GGCCTCACGTCTTTCTTGTTGTCTCTGCTCAGCCGGACATTCAAGGCCCTTCTCGCTATCCGATTGCCCCGGTTGGGCCCTGTGCTTCGCATTCCAGCCTTATCCCGCCTGCCGCAACCGGCTTTCCGGCTGGACTTCTAGAAGCCCGCGTCCGACCACCTAAGAGGCAACTCGAGCGCGATGGCGGCCTCCAAGTCGTCCCAAGCAGCGAAGCCTCCGTCCAATCGCGCGCCGCAACCCGCCAGGATCAGCCGGCAACCCGCGAAAGCCCGCCACGATCGACGGCCATCCTTTGCCCGGGCCTGGAAAAGAAGACCCGGCCGGATAGCCGGGCCCGGTGAAGCGGCCCCGCATTGGAATGGCCTAGGTGCCCTCTTCCCACGAAGACAGGTACCGCTGTTGCTCTTGCGTAAGCACATCGATGCGCACCCCCATCGCCTCGAGTTTGAGCCGGGCGATTTCTCGATCGACGGCTTCGGGGATGGTGTAGACCTTGTTTTCCAGCTCGTCGGCGTGCTGGAGGAGGTATTCGAGCGAGAGGGCCTGGTTGGCGAAGGACATGTCCATCACGCTCGCCGGGTGGCCCTCCGCGGCGGCGAGGTTCACAAGCCTCCCCTCGCCCAGCAGGTTGAGCCGTCTCCCGTCCTTCAGCGTGTATTGCTCGACGAAGGGCCTCACCTGGAGCTTCTCGGCCGACATCTCTTGAAGGGCCGGGATGTTGATCTCCACGTTGAAGTGACCCGAGTTGGCAATGATGGCCCCGTCCTTCATGACCTCGAGATGGGCCCGATCGACCACGTTGATATCCCCGGTCACTGTGCAGAAGATGTCGCCCAGGCGCGCCGCCTCGAGCATCGGCATCACCCGGAAACCGTCCATCACCGCTTCGAGCGCGGCCATGGCGCTCACCTCGGTGACCACGACGTTCGCCCCCATGCCTCGGGCGCGGCTGGCCAGGCCACGGCCACACCAGCCGTAGCCGGCAACCACGAATGTCTTACCGGCAAGCAGGATGTTGGTGGCGCGCACGATCCCGTCCACGGTCGACTGGCCGGTTCCGTAGCGGTTGTCGAAGAAGTGCTTCGTCATGGCGTCGTTGACGGCGATCACCGGGTAGGCGAGAGCCCCATCGGCCGCCATCGCCCGTAAGCGGATCACGCCGGTGGTGGTTTCCTCGGTGCCGCCGCGCACCCCCTCCAGCAGGTCGCGCCGATCCTTGTGGAGCGTGCTCACCAGGTCGGCCCCGTCGTCCATGGTGACGTGCGGCTGGTGGTCGAGCGCGGCATGAATGTGCTTGTAGTAGGTAACGTTCTCCTCCCCCTTGATCGCGAAGACCGGGATCTCGAAATGGGTCACGATCGAGGCGGCGACGTCGTCTTGGGTGGAGAGCGGGTTGGAGGCGCAGAGCACCGTGTCGGCTCCGCCCGCTTGCAGCGTCCGCATCAGATTGGCGGTCTCGCTCGTCACGTGCAGGCAGGCGGAGACGCGCGTCCCCTCGAGCGGCCTCTCCTTCGTGAATCGCTCGCGGATCCCGCGCAGCACGGGCATTTCCAGCTCGGCCCACTCGATTCGCCGTCGGCCGCCCTCCGCCAGCTTGCGGTCTCGAACATCAAACTTCTCACCCATGGAGATCTCCCCTTTGCTCGGATTCGGTGCCCAGCCGCCCCAGCCCTTCGTGATAGGCACAGTGCACGGTGAAGCCCAGGCGGCGGTAGCAGCGGATTGCGGGCTCGTTGGTCTCGGCCACGTTCAGGACGATCGTCGAATAACCCTGCCGCAAGAGCTCGTTCACAACGGCTGATGTCGCCCGACCGCCGATGCCTCGGCCGCGGGCATCGGGCCTGGTGAAGACGTTGCCGACTGCGGCGATGTGCGACCCGGGGGCCAGGATATGCGTTCCGGCGACCCCGACAAGCTCGCCGCGCTCGAATAGGCCGAAGAAGACCCCGCGCTCCAGTTGGCGCGGGTGAAAGGCGTCGGGTCGATCGACGTGCTCGCCAAAGAGGCTCAGGATATCCCTGAGATCCTCAGGCCCGAGCTGCGCCAGCCCCTTTGCGTCGAGATCCTGCAAGCCGCCTCGCTGGAGCCACATGCGCCACATCAACGAGTCGCTTTCCACGTCGAGGCGGTGGGCCAGGGCCGCCATGCTCTCCGGCCGCAGATTGTAGACAACCCGAAGCGGCCCAAGCCCTTGCGCAAGAGTGGCGGCTTCCGAAGGCGCGCCGTGAACGAAGAAGACGGGCGGCTCGAGGCCCCGATACAGAAGGACCACGGCTTGCTCCCCCGTACGCCACTCGGCGAGCCCTTGCTCCTCCGGCTCAAGATCCGCCAATGCGTAGGCCGACCAGATGCGGTCGGTCCCAAGCAGCTCTCGGGTGCGAGGCGGCGCCGAGGAACGGATCACAGAAGCCGGTCGAGCTCTCCCCGATCGTCGAACGTCTCACGAAAGCGAGCGACGAATTCGGGTAGGGTGAAGTTGTGGCCTTGCGGGCCCTCGTGCTCGAGGCAATAGGTTGCCGCGAGGACGCCCATCTGCCCGCAGCACTCCAGGCTCAAGCCATGCAGGTGGCCCTTGAGAAACCCGGCCCGGAAGGCGTCCCCGACGCCGGTGGGATCGGCGATCGAGCGGGGTGCGGCGGCGGGAACGTGGATCCGCCCGGCCGAAGTGTGGAGATCCGCTCCCTCCGCGCCGCGGGTGATGACGAGAAGGCCTGCGGCTTCGGCTGCGGTCTCAACGCTTAGCCCGATCTTGTCTTCGATCAGGGCAAACTCGTAGTCGTTCACAAACAAGCCTCGGCAGCCCACGATCCCTTCTCGGATCACCTCGGTGTCGAGGCGGACGATCTGCTGGCTGGGGTCATACAGGTAGGGGATGGCGCTGGCCCTGCACTCTCGGACGTAGGAGGCCATGGCCATCGGGTCATTGGCCGAAATCATCACCATGTCCGGCTTCGCCGCAAGGTCCGTGAAGCGCAGGTCGGAGGCACGCGCCATGGCCCCGGTGTAGAAGGAGGCGATCTGTGCATTGGTCTCGTCGGTATTGACGAAATACGAAGCGGTGAAGAGGCCGGGGATCACCTGAATGGCGGATGTATCGACGCCGTTGGACTCGAGCCACTCCCGGTATTCGCCGAAGTCCTCCCCCACCGTCGCCATCACCCGGGGACGCTCGCCGAGCAGGGCGAGAGTGTAGGCGATGTTGGCGGCGATCCCGCCGCGGCGGCGCACGAGGTGATCCACCAGGAACGACAGGCTGATGCGATCGAGGTGGTCCGGCAGGATGTGGTCGCGAAACCGGCCCGGGAACCACATCAGGTAGTCGAAGGCGATGGAGCCGGTCAGGACGATGTCCATGGTCGCGATGCCTCCCGGACGGCGCGGGCGAGGGCCGGGCCGTAGGGTGGGGTGAGCAGACCGGCTTCGGTGATGAAGGCGCTCACCAGGCGCGCCGGCGTGACATCGAACGCGGGATTGCGGGCCGTCGCCCCCGACGGCGCCGCCGGCTTCCCCTGCTGGATCACGTCGAGGACCTCCGCCGGATCCCGTTCCTCGATCGGGATCTCGTCGCCCGAGGCAAGGCCCAGGTCCACCGTCGACGCCGGGACCGCACAGTAGAAGGGCACGTGATTGTCGAACGCCGCCAGCGCTAGCATATAGGTGCCCACCTTGTTGGCGAGATCGCCGTTGGAGGCCACGCGGTCTGCGCCGACGAGAGCAGCAGCGACGCGCCCGGTCCTCAGGAAATAACCGGCCGCCCCGTCCACGATGATCTCGTGGGAGATCCCTAGCCTATCGAGCTCCCAAGCCGTGAGGCGGGCGCCCTGCAGGCGTGGCCGGGTCTCATCCACTAGAACGTGAATGCGCTTTCCTTCCTCGTGGGCCGCCCGGATGACGCCCAGCGCCGTCCCGTAGTCTACCGTCGCCAGCGCTCCCGTGTTGCAGTGGTGGACGACGGTGTCGCCGTCGTGGAGCAGGGCAGCGCCGTGCCGGCCGATCCGCCGGTTGATCTCGACATCTTCATCGGCCAACTTCTGCGCCTCCTCCAACACCCGAAGCCGAACGGACTGCGCCCCGCCGTCGAACGAGGAACGGGCCGCGGCCAGGAGCCTGGAGACCGCCCAGCTAAGGTTTGTCGCCGTTGGCCGAGCGGCTTTCAGGAATGCACCGGCCTCTTCAAGGTGGGCCAAGAGGTCGGATGGATGTTGCGCCGGCGAGCGTATTCCGGCGAGGGCCAGGCCGAACGCCGCAGCCGCGCCGATCGCCGGCGCCCCACGAACGGCCATCGACCGGATGGCTTCTTCCACTTCCTCGAGCGATCCCAGCGCACGGATCCGCAGCTCATCCGGAAGCAGCCGTTGATCGATGATGCGGACGGAAGGTCCTTCGGGATCCCAGCTGACCGTTCGCACTCGGCTCACACAAAAAGGCGCTCTCGATGGAGAGCGCAGGATGCACGCACACGTAGTCTAGCACGTGGAGGGCAAAGGTGCAAGGCAGAAGGGGGTGCGGTGTGTGCGATGGATGCCCCGCCGTCGAGGGAGGTGTCGCCTCTGTCGGGGTGTACACTCAACGTGCCCTCGATCAACCGGCTGGCCTTGCGTGTGGCGCAGTCCCGTGACCGGGCGGGGCGGAGGCCGGCCCTGGAAACCTGCCCACACAGGGAATGGCGTGAACAAGACCAACAAGATCGTCGAGAGAATCGAGCGCGAAGCAGGCGTCCCAGGACTTGTATCGATTCTGGCGGACCGGATCCCGCCGACGGATCTCCAGTCGCTTCTCCTGGAGGTCTATCGTCGACGCTCCGCTCGCCGGAGTGCTGCTGAAGTGATGTGGAGCTACGAAGCCGACCGGTTCGTGCACCCTTCCTCCGCGCCGCCGGACCGCCTACTGCAATGGGACCGAATTGCCTTTGCCAGCCTGCCTGCCGAGTTCGAGGCGCTCGCCCTCTCGCCCGTCTGCCCTCTGGGGACGAGCTCCGTCGTCGCCGGTGTGGATCAGAATTGGGCGGTCACGACCGCCCGCAACAGCGAGGTCGTGTCGGATTCGACGAACGTGCTTGCCCTGGAATGCGCCCTGCGGCGGCGAAAGCTCCTGCGGGCCGATACGACGTCGGCCCAGCCCGTCCATCTGGCGGCAAGTCACCGTCTGCTCCGGCCACAGCGATACGATAGCGCGCAGGCCGTCTCGCACTTCAGCTCCTTCGGGCTGTGCAGCGCCGGCCGAGACCAGGGCCGCTCACGTTTCGAGCTCGACGCGCTCGGTTTGCACATCCGCTTCTACCTGCAAGCGCTCAAGAGCTTCGTCGGGCCGGACCCCGGCCTGCGACTCT